>NZ_JACAGF010000010.1:0-154895 GCF_030324345.1 Empedobacter sp. R750
TTGAAGAATTTAATCAACAAAAAATTAGTTATAAAAATGTAGCTTAACTAATACTCCTATTTTTGTTTGCATATCCACTTCTATATAATTCATTATTTGTTTATTACCATTGGCATAAGATTCTGCTCTAGAAATCCATTTATCAAAATTTTGTTTATCTTTTAAACCAAGGTAACCTTTTGCTATATATACTGTTATTTCTGCTTTAAAAGCAACACTTGGAGAAATTTTAATAAGTTGATTGTATAAATCTTCAGCCTTCTTAAGTTCATTTGTCTCTACATAAGCTAGAAGCAATTCTTTCATTGCCCAATAATCTGTGTTATTATTTTTCAAATAACTCTCAAGTAAATCAATACCCTTTTCTGGTGTACCTAAAGCATTATATGCAAAACCTAATTCAAAAGCCAAACCTTTAAAATTTTTATCTTTTAAATATAATTCTTCAAGTGGCTTTAATGCTGCTTTACTTAATTGTAATCCATTCAAAAAACTACCTTGTTTGAGTAAAAATAAATTAGGGTTATTAATTTTATAATGCTCAAAATTATCTGGTTCAGACTTCAAGTTCAATGTATTTAATTCTTTATCGTTAAGGACATATACGTCTGAAGTGTTATTAGCTAATCTATGAATAATTAAAGATTCATCAGATTTCGTTTTTAATTTCAAACTTGTCGGTTCCTGGATAACTAACCCATAATATCGAAGCGTATAACCTGCTGTTGGATCTATATATATAAAGCCTAAAATGTGATCATTATCTGAATCATTAGAATCAAACAAAACCCATTTATTAACAGCATCATAAAATTTTGTTTCAAATTTTAATTGTGCAGAAAGTAGATAAGTCTGTAATAGCAAACAAAATGTAAAAAATGTCTTCATTTAAAAAGTATTATCGTTATTTTAAATATAACAAAAAAAGTCCGAGAAAATCTCGGACTTTTTACATTATATCAAAACTTAATTAAGCTTCTTTATTATCTTGAGGTTTATCCTCTTTTTTCTCTGCTGGTTTAGCAGGTTTTTCTGTTCTCTCTGGTTTTGGCAATAAAGCTTTACGAGATAATTTCATTTTCTTTTTATCATCGTAACCTAAGAATTTAACATCAATTTTATCACCGATGTTTACAGAATCCTCAACTTTTTCAAGACGTCTGTGCTCTAATTCAGAAATATGAACTAAACCTTCAACACCTTTAGCAATTTCTACAAACGCTCCAAATGGTTTGATAGATTTTACAACTGAATGATATGTTTCACCAACTTCTGGAACGAAAGCAATTTGTTTGATTCTTTCTACAACGCGATCGATGTTTTCTTGAATCACACCATTGATTTCCACACGTCCTGTCGTATCTAACTCAGTAATTGCAATAACTGTTTCAGTTTCTTTTTGCATTTCTTGAATTACTTTTCCTCCAGGTCCGATTACTGCTCCAATGAATTCTTTAGGAATTTCGATTACAACAACTTTTGGTGCATTTGGTTTCAATTGTGGACGAGGCGCTGGTAAAGTTTCTAATAATTTACCTAAAATATGCTCACGACCTTCTTTTGCTTGTAACAAAGCTGTTTCCATGATTTCCATAGATAAACCTTGTACTTTAATATCCATTTGACAAGCTGTGATACCGTCTGCAGTTCCTGTTACTTTAAAGTCCATATCTCCTAAGTGATCTTCGTCTCCTAAGATATCAGACAATACTGTAAATTTCCCTGATTTAGTATCTGTGATTAATCCCATTGCAATACCTGAAACTGGTTTTTTCATTTGTAAACCTGAATCCATAATTGCTAATGTTCCTGCACAAACTGTTGCCATAGAAGAAGAACCATTCGATTCTAATACTTCAGAAACGATACGAACTGTATAAGGACAATCGTCTGGTAACATTTGCGCTAAAGCACGTTGTGCTAAGTTTCCGTGACCAACTTCACGACGAGAAGTTCCTCTTAATGGACGAGCTTCACCTGTTGAGAATGGTGGGAAATTATAGTGTAAAAAGAATTTTTCGTCGAAGTTTGTTACAACTCCATCAACCATATTAGCATCTTTAGAAGAACCTAAAGTTACTGTAGCTAATGCTTGAGTTTCTCCACGTGTAAAAATTGCAGAACCGTGAGTTGATGGTAAATAATCAACTTCTGTCCAAATTGGACGAATCGTTTTTGGATCACGACCATCTAAACGAATTCCTTCGTTTAAGATTAATTGACGTACAGCTTCTTTTTGTACATCGTGGAAGTAAATGTGAGCAAAAGGAGTTACACGAGCTAACTCTTCTTCATCTCCTTCGTATTGAGCTAAGAAATCTGCTTCAACTTGAGCAAATTTATCACCTCTTTCGTGTTTATCAGATGGATGTTTAGCGATATCATAAAATTTATCATATCCATAAGCCCACACTTTTTCGCGAATTTCTTCGTCGTGTGTTTCGTGGCTATATTCACGTTTTGGTAAAGATTTACCTACTTTCGCTGCTAAACTTTCTTGTGCTTCAATTTGTTTTTTAATTTCAGCATGAGCAAATTCAATTGCGTCTAACATTTCACGCTCAGAAATTTCACTCATCTCCCCTTCTACCATAACAACAGAATCTTTAGAAGCACCAACCATAATGTCGATATCAGCTTGATCTAATTGCTCTTTTGAAGGATTAATCATTAACTCACCATTCAAACGAATAACGCGAGCTTCTGAAATTAATGTGAAAGGAATATCTGTAATTGCAATGGCTGCTGATGCAGCTAAACCAGCTAAAGCTTCTGGCATTACATTTTTGTCGTAAGAAATAAGTGAGATCATGACCTGAACCTCAGCATGGAAGTCTTCTGGAAACATTGGACGTAAAACACGGTCTACAAGACGCATTGTTAATACTTCATCGTCTGATGGTTTTGCTTCTCTTCTGAAGAAATTCCCTGGGATGCGTCCTGCTGCGTAAAATTTTTCTCTATAATCTACTGTTAAAGGTAAAAAATCTACACCTGGATTTGCTTCTTTGTTTGCTACAACTGTAGCTAATAACATGGTGTCGCCCATGCGTACAACCACAGATCCGTCAGCTTGTTTTGCTAATTTCCCTGTTTCGATTGTAATTTCTCTTCCGTCTGAAAGAGTAATTTTTTCTGTGATCGCCTGTGGAATCATTCGTCTTCTTAGTATTTAATTCGTCTAAAGTTAAAGCCGTTTGCTTTAACCGCATTATATAAAGATATATATCTTATTTTAATTTATAACAAAAAAAAAGGCAATTTCTACGTAATTGCCCTTTTATATTGTGTTTAAAATTACTTACGTAATCCTAATTCAGCGATAATCGCACGGTATCTTGTGATATCTTTTTTCTTTAAGTAGTTTAATAACGCTTTACGCTTACCAACTAACATAACTAATGATCTTTCTGTATTAAAATCTTTGTGATTTTTTTTCAAGTGACCAGTTAAGTGGTTAATTCTGTAAGTGAATAATGCGATTTGCCCTTCTGCAGATCCTGTATCTGTTGCAGATTTACCATGCTTTGCGAATAATTCGCTTTTTACTTCTGATGTTAAGTACATGCCAATATTATTTAATAATTATTATGTAATGAGGTGCAAATGTACAACTATTATATGAAATAATAAACTTTGTACAAAAATAAAAGTGACCGATTGGTTAATTCGGTCACTTTTTAAAAATTTGGTTTAGTTTGATTTAGATAGATAATAGAAAGTGATATTTTAATTTTCTACTAAATCGGATAAGTTTGTTAGTTGTAAAAGACTTGCTTTCACGATTTTTGGTTGGTAGGTTAAAAGTCGGCTTGTTTCAATAATTAATCATAGGTTAGTTAATAATTATTAAAATAGGTTTAGGTAGGTAAGATTAATCTTCTATAATTCGTATTTTTTTATTTGTTATTATTTTAATCGGATAAACTACTTTTTCGTCCGCAGTTTGTATTGTCATACATATATTGTTAATAGCAATTATCACGCCTTGTACATCATCTTCGATGATAATTCTTTGTCCAATTTCAAAATTTCTATTGGTATAAAAGGACAATAATAATCTGTAAATAACGTCTTTTGATCCTAATCCAAACGCGATGGCTAATGTCAAGAACACCGATCCTAAGATTAAGGATAAATTATTCGTAATTAAATCTGTATTAACTCCAGCTTGATTTAATGAAGTAATAATTGTAAATATCAAAATGATATAAAAAATGATATTACTAATAATATTTGCTCCGTTTAAATCAATTGATTTAATCAAACTTCTCAAAAAAGTTTTGATATAGTTAGCTAAATAAAATCCTCCTGCAAATATCAATACTGCACTAAAAAATTGTGGAAGATAATCTACAATTCGTCCTATTTGGTTAGAAACAACTGTTAAACCAAAAATATCTGAGCCAATAATAATGATCAATAAGATGATAAACAATCTTACAAATTGTAATATAATTTTAGATGGATCGACTTCTATTGACGAATTTTTTAATGCTTCGTTATTATTTAATGCTTTTTTTAGATTATCTATTTTAGATAATTTCAATATGTACTTGGTCAATATCAGAATCAACTTTAGCAAGATATACGACAGGATAATGAATATGATACCTCCTACAACTTTAGGAAAAATAAGTACCATTTCTTGATATAAGCTTTCTAACAAGCTAAAATTTAAACCTATATTCATATAATCTATTTATAGTTAACCTTCTTTATCTTTTTTGTTCGGTTTGTTAATTGATTTTTTTCCGATTCCGAAAAAATTTCCAATTGTACTTGGATATTTTACTGAAACCAAATCGGCTACTTCCAACGATAATTTTATTAAAGCAACATCATCCATAACTTTTTGCTTTATTGTTTCTGGAAGCTTTTCATTGGCTAGCATAGTCTTAAAAGGGTTTTCCATTTTACAAAGCGTTATAAATTTTTAGTAAACGATTTTTTGCTCGATTCAATCTCATCTTAGTTGCACTTTCACCAATCTCTAAAGTTTCTGAAATTTCTTTGATTGAAAATTCATCTTGATATTTCATAAGTAATATAGATTTCTCTTCTACATCCAACTCCTTTAGGGACTGCGTTAGTTTTTCGATTTTTAATTCAAAAATTTCTTTGTCATCAATAATTTCGTCATTATAGTTATCAACCAAATCATCCGTCACCGAATAATTTTTTCTTTCTTCTTTTATCTTTCGTTGCACATGATTGACACAAAAATTATATGTAAAAGAATATAACCAAGTAGAGAATTTAGATTTTGATTGATATGTTTTCAGTTTTACAAACAACTTTACAAATATATCATGCGTCATATCCTGCGCCTCTGCTTGATCTTCTACAAAGCTCAAACATTTATTATATACCGTATGCGCATACCTATCATACAATATACCGAACAAATGTTGATTTTTTGTCTCGACAATCTTATACACCAAAATGTCATCTGCAATATTTTCTATAGAATCTTTTGACATTTCAACTGCTTACATTTATATGACACACCTATTCCTATTTGGTCACTTGTTTTTTTTGATTTTTTTATATTTATTTTAAAATAGCTTTAACTTAAACGAATATCTATCTAAAATACAATAATATATAAAAAAAACCGACAAATAAAAATTTATCGGTTTTTTTATAAAATAATAATTGTTACGAATTATTTCTCCAAAACATCTAAGACATCCTGAAAACCTCCTCCATTAAAAATTTCGTCTACACCTTGTGCTTGTAAATATTGTGCAGCTTGACCAGAACGGTTACCACTTCTACAAAAAACCACAATAGGTCTTGACATTTCTTTAAACTCCTCTACTCTCGTAGGAACTTCTCCTAATGGAATATTGATCGCATTTGGAACAAATCCATCTGTATCCAATTCAAAAGGCTCGCGAACATCTACTAATGTTACATTAGCATTGTTTATTGCTTCAACTGTTGTCATTTTAATAATTCTATTTCTATTTTTTATCCAATCAATAATTTTGCCAAGCATCTTACCAAATTCTAATACGGTCTTTTGGTGCTTTGTACAATTTATCTCCTGGTTTTGTTTTAAACGCATCGTGGAACGCATCAATATTAACGATTGGTCCAAAAGAACGGTAATATCCAGGCGAATGTGGATCTGTTTTCACTTGATTTACTAACGCTTCGTCAGTCGCTTTTGTTCTCCAAATAGTTGCCCAAGATAAGAAGAAACGTTGTTGCGGAGTATATCCATCTATATTTCCGTAAGTTCCTTTATCTTTCAAATACATTTGTAATGCATCAAAAGCAACAGAAGCTCCTCCTAAATCTCCAATATTTTCCCCAGATGTAAATGTACCATTAACGTGTGTTCCTGCTACTGGTTCATAACCATCATATTGCGTAGCCAAAGCTTTAGTAGCTTTTGCAAATTTCTCTTCGTCTTGTGGTGTCCACCAGTTTACTAAGTTACCATCACCGTCAAATTTAGCTCCCGAATCATCGAATCCGTGAGAAATTTCGTGACCGATAACTGCTCCAATTCCACCAAAGTTTACAGCTGCATCCGCTCTATAATCATAGAAAGGTGGTTGTAAAATTGCTGCTGGGAAAACAATTTCGTTATTAGTTGGATTAAAATATGCATTTACAGTTTGTGGCGACATTCCCCAACGAGTTTTGTCAACTGGTTTTCCAAAATCTTTCAAGTTTTCTGCTTGACGCCATTTGCTAATTGCCATTACATCTTCAATTAAGTTTCCTCCATCTGCCAAAGATTTTACTTGTAATCCAGAATAATCTTTCCATTTATCAGGGTAACCAATTTTTACAGTAAACTTGTTTAATTTTTCTAACGCTTTCGTTTTAGTTGCGTCAGACATCCAATCTAATTCTTTGATGTGTTTGTCAAAAGATTTGAATAAATAACTGATTAATTCTTCAGCTTTTGCTTTTGCCTCTGGTGGAAAATTATCTTTCACATAAATTTGTCCTAATAATTCTCCTGTTGCGCCATTTACAAACGCTAAACCTCTTTTTTCTAATGGACGTTGCTCTTTTTGACCAGATAAAGTTTTTCCGTAAAATTCGAAATTAATTTTATCTAAATCAGATGTTGAATAACTTGCATAAGAATTGATTAATTTAAAACGTAAATAATCCTTAATCAAAGGTAAATTCTCTTGATTTAAGATTTTATCTAAATTTTTATAATAATCTAATTCACCAATAATTACCGTTTCTGGATTAATTCCTAACGCTTTTACATAACGCTCAATATCAACATTTTTCGTTAAATTTTTAACTTCTGATAATTTTACAGGATTGTACGATTTATTTGGATCACGATCTTCTTCAACAGTTTTGATGTATTTCGCCATCATTTTTTCGAAAGCCACAATTTTTGGACCTTTCAAATCACGTGTTTTAGAACCTGTATAAGGCATCAATTGATCGATAAACTTGTTCAAATTAGCTAAAGTTTCAGTGTTTTTAGCATCTTCTTTTTGGTAATATGTTTTACCTAAAGTCAAGTCAATATCTCCTAAATAAACAGCATTTTGTTTACTATTTTTAAGGTCAGTATAAACATAAGCACCATAAAAAGGATTCTCTCCGATAGCAGCTACATCGATTAAATAATCTTGTAAACCTTTCATATCTTTGATTGCATCAATCTGCTTAAAATATTTTTGTAATGGTGCTAAAGCCGTTTTGTTACGCGCATCAACATTCATATACGCATCATACAAATCCGCAATTTTTTGCTCACTTGTTCCTTTAGCGTGTTTCGTTTTAATAAGATCTTTCACTAATTGCAAAGTGACCTTATCCGTATTTTCTCTTAACTCATCAAAACTTCCCCATCTTGCTCTATCAGAAGGAATTTCTGTAATTTTCATCCAATTTCCGTTCACATAATTATATAAATCATCTTGTGGACGAACCGACTTATCCATATAATTTGGATTAAAAGCCTGATATGATTCTTGTGCCATTGCTAACATAGAAGTACATGCAAATGCAGCAACAAATAGTTGTTTTTTCATATTTCTACTAAGTATTTTTGATATGATATGTCGAAATTAATACGACGTTTGTTACAAATTTACTAAATAAAGTATTAATTATTCATTCAATTTTCAACACTTTTGAGGGGAAAAATTAACATTTTTAAAACTTTCAAAACAAAATTCTTTATCATTTAAGATATTTTATATTGTAAAAAGCTTATTAAACAGAAAAATTTTCTATATATATCATTCCATATTTATATATTTAACAAAAAACAATCGATTTCTTTATTAATATCTAAATATTATTTTGTTATATCCATATTCAATAGAAAATCTTTAAATTTGGAGTCAAACAAAAGTAACTTTTTAAAATGGAAACTGATACGATTTTGATCACCGGTGCATTGGGACAAATTGGTTCTGAATTGGCCGAGAAATTAAAAACCATTCATGGAAAAAATAATGTAATTATTTCTGATATACGTGATCCTAAAGATGTTGATTACGATGGTATTTACGAAGTAATTGACGTAATGGATGTTGATCGAATAAAAGAAGTCATTGCAAAACACAATATTAAAACTGTTTATCATTTAGCTGCTCTACTTTCTGGTACAGCTGAAAAAAATCCAATGTTTGGTTGGAAATTAAACATGGACACTTTGCTTACTTTCCTAGAATTAGCGAAAGATAAAGTAATCGATAAAATCTTTTGGCCTTCTTCTATTGGCGTTTTTGGACCAGATACACCAAAAGACAATACACCTCAAAATACAATTCAAACTCCTTCTACGGTTTATGGTATTTCTAAATTATCGGGAGAATATTGGTGCAAATGGTACCAACAAAATCATAATGTAGACGTTCGTTCTGTTCGTTTTCCTGGTCTTATTTCTTGGAAAACTCCTGCTGGAGGTGGAACTACAGATTATGCTGTTGATATTTATTACAAAGCAATCGAGGATGGAAAATATACTTCTTTCTTGAAAGAGGGAACTTATTTGCCTATGTTGTATATGGATGATGCGATTAATGCAATTGTTGAATTAATGTCTGCTGATCCAAAACAATTAGGTGAATTCAAATCTTATAATTTAGGAGGTTTAAGTTTTGCTCCAGAAGATTTAGCAGCAGAAATCAAAAAACATATTCCAAATTTTACAATTGATTATGCACCAGATTTCCGTCAAGCCATTGCTAATTCTTGGCCTTCTTCTATCGATGATTCTGTTGCAAAAGCAGATTGGGGATTCGAACCAAAATTCGATATCGATAAAATGACGACTACAATGTTAGACAATTTGAAAATAAAATTAGGTAAAGCTTAATTTTTTCTTACAATACAATATTTTAGGAATGCTCTTTGATAATTTTTTGGTTAAAAACCACAAAATATGTCAGGAGCATTTTCTAATTTAAAAAATATCGTCCATCTACTAAAATCTGTCGATTTAGAGCAATTAAATAAAATTTCTCAAAAAGTAGATTTACCTCTTTTAATGGAAAACTTTTCGAAACTTGATGATAAACAACTTCAAGGAATGATGAAAATGTTAAATCCAAATAAAAAACACAAAGAACTTCCTCCAATTGATGGCGATTTTTACGATGTTTTTCACACTTTAACTCCAGAACAACGCGAATTACAGCTAAAAGTGAGAGCTTTTATGGAAAAAGAAGTTAAACCAATCGTGAATGATTATTGGCTTCGTGATCAATTTCCTTTCGAATTAATTCCAAAATTTAAAGAACTTAACATTTGCGGCGTCACTTACGACGGTTATGGTTGTCCAAATTTACCTTTTATTATGGAAGGCGTTTTAGCTATGGAAATGGCTCGTGTTGATGCTTCGATCGCCACTTTTTTTGGTGTTCAATCAGGTCTATCAATGGGATCAATTTATATGTGCGGATCGGAAGAACAAAAAGCAAAATGGTTACCGCAAATGCAAAAATTTGATAAAATTGGCGCTTTTGGATTAACTGAACCCGAAGTTGGTTCTGGTGCGGCAGGAGGTTTGACCACAACATGTAAAAAAACAGAAGAAGGTTGGATTTTAAATGGTCAAAAGAAATGGATTGGAAATGCAACTTTTGCAGATTTAGTGATTATTTGGGCAAGAGATTTGGATGATGGAGAAGTAAAAGGTTTTATTGTAGAGAAAGATAATCCTGGTTTTTCTGTAGAAAAAATCAAAGGAAAAATGGCTTTACGAATTGTTCAGAATGGCTTGATTACTCTGAAAGATTGTTTAATTACAGAAGAAAATCGTTTACAAAATGCTAATTCATTTAAAGATACAGCAAAAGTATTGCGAATGACAAGAGCTGGAGTTGCTTGGATGGCAACTGGCTGCGCGCGCGGAGCATATGAAAGCGCTTTAGATTACACTCGAAATCGAAAACAATTTGGGAAACCAATTGCTTCTTTTCAAATGATACAAGGACATTTAGTAGAAATGTTATCTAATTTAACAGCAATGCAAACTTTAGTTTTTCGCTTATCTGAAATGCAAGACGAGGGAATTTTACTAGACGAACACGCATCTTTAGCAAAAGTTTTTTGTACAATGAGAACACGAGATGTCGTTTCACGAGCACGAGAAGTAATGGGCGGAAATGGAATATTATTAGAGCATGACGTCGCTCGCTTTGTTGCTGACTCTGAAGCAATTTATAGCTACGAAGGCACAAAAGAAATTAATTCACTTATTGTAGGTCGATCTATTACAGGATTTAGTGCGTTTGTTTAAAATTAAAAAAGCTGAGTTATGTTAACTCAGCTTTTTTGTTGTTTTATATTTTCACAAAACCTATATCTTAGGTTCTTGTTGACTCAAACAATGGAAAGATCCTAATCCCCAAATAATATCTGTAGAATCTATTCCTATAACTTTACGATCTGGGAAACATTTCTGAATAATATCCAAAGCAATCGCATCTTTCGCACAGCGGTATGTTGGCACAATAACTGATTTATTCGCTATGTAGAAATTTGCATAAGAAGCTGGTAAGCGTTCTCCTTCACAATAAACAGCATCCGGCATAGGTAATTCGATGATATTTAGTCGACGTCCGTCTTCTAAATACATTTCTTGTAATTGTCGAAGGTTTACTTGTAACAACTCGTAGTTATCATCAGTTTCATCAGTTTCAACAACTGTTAACACCGTATCTTCATTTACAAAACGAATGGTATCATCAATGTGTCCGTCTGTATCATCACCGACTATTCCATCCTCAACCCAAAGAATTTGAGAAACACCATAGTAATTTCTTAAAAATTCTTCGATTTGTTGTTGAGAATATTCCGGATTACGGTTTTCATTCAACAAACAAGATTTTGATGTCATCAACGTATCTTTTCCATTGAATTCGACTGAACCTCCTTCCATAATAATTCCCGGATAAAAAACCGGAAGATTGAATTCTTTTCCAATTTTTGTAGGAATAATGTCATCTTTTTCAAAAGGAGGATATTTTCCTCCCCAAGCATTAAATCCCCAATCTACAATTACTTTAGGATTTTCTTTATTTTCTGAATTTAATAAAAAAGTAGGGCCATGGTCGCGGCACCATGCATCGTTTGTTTCATGAAAATAAAATTCAACTTTTGTCAAATCTGCATCCGTTTTTTCAATAAAAGACAAAGCAAACGCTTTCATTTCTTCATCTTTTACATTAATACGAACTTTTTCACCTTTCGTTAATTCAGCAATAAATTCAGCATAAGCCGGATAAATCAACTGAATACGATCTGGCCAAGATTCTTCTTTATGTGGCCAAGACAACCAAGTTGCCTCATGCTCTTCCCATTCAGCAGGAAATCTATATCCTAACTCTTTTGGAAATTTGGATGTATCTATCGTGTTCAATTCTTATTATTTTCTAAAAGTTTAAACGTATTTTCAATATGCCCGGACGCTTTCCAGTTATCATGTCCCGGAATAACTTGTTTTATAGTAGGGTATTTTGAAACCAACTTCTTCATAGTTTCTGGCCATTCAGTTATATTTGCTTCTCCGGTATACCCTAAATTTATAGCATCCGCACCTTTGATTAAACAACCTCCATTCAAAACTTTATACTTTGGAAACCAAACTACAACATTATCTTCCGTATGCCCTTGACCAAAGTATTCGACCACAAATTTTTCTTTTCCGAATGTGTACGTTTTTCCCAGTTCAATTTCGAATTTTGAAGTCGCTTTTCCTTCTTTTCTCAATATAGTATTCGTTAAAGCAGAAGCATAAGTCGGGATATTCAAATCATTATAAAAACTCAAATCGCCTGCTCTATCTTCATGAGAATGTGTCACAAAAACTGCAATAACTGGTAAATTATATTTTTTTTCTAAAAGATCATTCAATGTTTGGTACTGTGATTTTTGCCAAGGTACATCAAACAAAACAATACCTTTTTTCGTTACCAAATACATTGCATTTACATTATACTCAACACCATTAAACGAATTGAATGTTTGATAAACAAATAAATTGTTATTAATCGGATCAATCTGAATTGGTTTTATTTGACCAAATGCAAAACTTCCTATCAATGCTATAAGTGAAAATAATTTCTTCATTAATCCTCCGTCTATAAAACGTTTTGTAATTGGTTGATAAGAATCGATGCGGCGATCTCTTAAGAAAGGCCAGTGTTTACGGAAGAAATCAGATTCGTTCAAATCCAATTCAACCACTTCTGTTTCCTCTTTATCATGCGTTGCTAAGTACAACAATTTTCCCTGCGCATTTGTCGCAAAAGAGCCTCCCCAGAACTTCATTGCTCCATCTTGCTCAAAACCAACACGATTTACAGAAATAACCGGAACTCCATTCGCAACCGCATGTGAACGCTGAATTGTTTGCCAAGCATTGTATTGATCTTGATTTGTTTCTTCGTCTTGCGTCGTATCCCAACCAATCGCAGTAGGATAAAATAAAATTTCTGCTCCCATCAATGCTGTTATACGAGAAGCTTCTGGATACCACTGATCCCAACAAATTAACACTCCAAATTTTCCAAATTTAGTATCAAAAACTTTGTAACCTAAATCACCTGGAGTAAAATAGAATTTTTCATAAAACGCAGGATCATCTGGGATATGCATTTTGCGATATTTTCCTAAATATTGTCCATCAGCATCTAAAATAGCGGTTGTATTGTGATATAAACCTTGCGCACGTTTTTCGAATAATGAAGCGATAATTACCACTCCTAATTCTTTTGCTACAGCTGATAACGCATCTGTTGATGGTCCAGGAATTGATTCTGCTAAATCGAAATTGTCGTAATCTTCTACATCACAGAAATATAATGAGGTAAACAATTCTTGCAAACACACAATTTGAGCGCCTTTTGCAGCTGCTACTTTTATTTGTTCGATTGCTTTGTTTAAATTTTCTTGTTTGTTATTAGTACAAGTCATTTGTACCATTCCAACTTTAACTTTTGCCATTCTATAAATAGTTTAAAAATAAAAATGAATAATAAGTACAAAAATAGCGAATTTAGTTGGATTTAATCTATTAGAATTTATATTTAACAATATTTTATGTTTCAAATGAGATGAAATTTAAAATTCTATCAATCTATCTAACAATGCTATTTTGAGAATAGATTTAAGAAAATTTTAAAAAAAGTTTACCTAAATATTATAATTTTTAACAAGTCTTTATTAAATTGTAACTTCTAATTTTGTCGCGTAATAATTTAAAACATGAAAAAATTAATTGCCCTTTCTTGTCTTTTTAGCGGAATATTTATTTCAGCTCAAAGTCAAGAAAGTTACATTTTAGCAGAAAATTCTGCCTCTTCATCCACTTCTATCTCTACAAAAAAAGTAACTTATGACGATCATTTAATGGCAGCAGAATCATTCAACATTCCAATCGTGAAGAGTTTTGATGATATTGAAGGTTTAGTTGCTACAAAAAAATTAGTTGCTATTCCTGAGGAAGGAAATGGGTACACAATTGAAAAATTAACGCACAGTAAAGCTTTCTTAAATAACAGAGCTAAAACTGTTTTAGAACGAATTGCTTCAAAATTTTTGGACGAAAATAATGCTACAATTACTGTAACTTCACTTACTCGTTCAGAGGAAAGTCAAGCAAGTTTGAGACGAGTAAATAGCAATGCTGCAAAAGGTGAAAGTTCTCATAACTATGGAGCTTCTTTTGATTTGTCTTATACAAAATTCAATAATAAATATTCGTATAGCAAAACTCATCGTGATAATTTAGAAGCAATTTTAAAACAATTGCAAGAAGACGGTAAAATTTACTATATCAAAGAATATAGACAACACTGTTTTCATGTAACGGTTCGTAATCCCGATCAATTTAAATCAACAACAATGTAATATATAAAAGTTCTTTTCTATTTTTGCAGAAGAGAATTGAATCATGAAACAATTATTTAGGGGGATACAGAATGTAAAGAAATAGATATAATATAAAAACGCCCAAAAAACGCCCTATTTATCATAGTTTGGCGTTTTTTTTATGCGGTTTTTTGAAATAACGGAATGTTAATTAACTACCATTATCTTACATTTAATTACCGCTTAAATCTCCTTTAAATACCAAATAAAGAATCTTTACTACTGTATCTAAGCAAATATAGCTTAAAACTACTATTAAAGCGATATAACAAGAAAATTAGCCATTAAAATAACACCAGTAATACCATGATCTATGAAAAATAACTCCAACACCTTAAAAATAGCTGGATGTACAGTTGGATAGACAGTTGGATGTACAAAATAAAGTGTTTTAAATATTGAATAAGAGTACATAATAACAATATTATGTGTTAAAAGTAATAAATATTAAAAACTCGGAACGCTTAAAAACACAAGTTTATAAAATGTTTTATCTGTTAAATAATTTAAAATCAATCTTATACAAACGATTAAGAGAGTGTTAGAAGTATTGTTTCTTACACACAACTACTCTAATCGAATAACACCTACAACTAATGATATGGCATAAATTTTATCTAATGGCATATCAAATGGATCGTAGCTTGGGTTATCACTCACAATTTTGATACAATTATCAGCATCACTTTGTTTTATTCTCTTTATTAATGCGCCTTGTTCGGTGTCAAGTACATAAACCTTGTTCCATTGGAAAAACAAATCTTTGATAGATAATTTTTTACAAGCTACCAGATCGCCACTATTATATTTAGGATACATGCTACTACCTTTAACACGTATCATGAAATCTACATTTAGTTCCGTAAACTCAGGTACTATATATTTTTCTGTATCATATTGCATAACTTGTAGAGAGCCTTCTCCGAAACCTGCCATTGCGTCTATTGTTATTAATGGTATACCAAAATGACTGATAGCATATTCTTCATCAGCATTTTTTATAACACTTGGTTTATTAGGAAAACTGAATTTTTCACTCATTTTTCCTTTACCTTGTATTAACCAATCTAAACTAATCCAATCAAAAACATTTACAGTTTTCTGTATTGGTTTTATACCAACATTAGATCTTCCTTTTAATATTTCGTTCATTAATGATGTGCTAATTTCGATTTTTTTAGCAAAATCCGATGCGTTTGATACTTTTCCTATTTCTAATAGGTAATTGTAAACCTCTATAAATCTTATAGTTATATCTTTCATAATGATTTTTATACAGAAAACTGTAATTTTTATTTTTAAAATACAGAATACTGTATATATTTGTAACAACGTTAAGACAAAAATATATATAAATATGGGAAATGTTACAACATTGGAACAATTAAAGTCCAAAATAAGAATTGGAGATTATGATTTGGTTGCTGAAATGATTAATGCAAAATCTCGTGATGCTGTAAAACAGAAGCTAAGACGAGGAAATGAACAAGCATTAGAAGCTTTGAGAACATTGATTGAGAAAAGAGAAGAAATAATCCAAGATTTTAAAAAATAGAATTATGAAAACAAAAACAATTTATCATTTAAACCACGATTGTGATAAGATCGTAAAAATAGAAATAAGACAAAAAACTAAGAAAAAGAAAAAACGCCCTGTTGTAGTAAACATAGAGCGTTTGGTAGAGAATTTACAATTAGATCCTCCTCCATATAGTGCAAGAGCAAGTTATATAGAAAAAGCATTTAATAAAGCAAATAAGTGCCAAGAACTAAAGGGATGGATTAAACAATCTCAAAATGAAAATCTACATTGTGCTCAGGAAGTGTGTTTATCAAGTTTGCATAACCTTGCAGAATTGTTCCAAAATAAAGAAATAGCTCCGCTTCAACTTCCCGAAATGTTATTGTGTAGCGAAGCATACCAAAATTTTGTGAATCTGTTAGGACGTCTATCTCCTCTCGATGCGGAAAAACAGATTTACAGCATGTTCCTTGCGAGAATTCCGCTAATGGAACAAGAAGTTTATCGAACTGAACAGAAAGCTTCTCCAGCTTCTGCTTCTGGATGGCGTAAGAACTTCCAGTTTGATTAAGCGTAAAATCTACAAAGTAACTAACATTCATAATTAAATTTTTAAGTGAGATTTCAAATTTAATGAATTATCCCGACAGGAAGGCACTCACGTTCGAGCCGTGAGCGGGAACAAAAAAATAAAAATACGCTATGCCTTATTTATGGACGAATAACAAGGTAGCGGTTGAAAAAGAGGAATTAGTTCCTCGCTTCTGGAATAGTCTTAATTCTTTATTACGAGAATTAGACCGCTACAAGGATAAGCCTTACGGTATTAAGCGATTGCAACTCGGAGGAAATGGGCGAAAAATGCTCGTTGATTTTGATTCGCTGAAAGATGAAATACAAGAGGCTTTGGGTGATCCTCGAAAAGTGGATAACCCATTAGAAATGTTCTTTGAATGGGATGCTGATGCACCCACCTATTATGCAAAATTTAAACGTGCTGGTTCTGCACTTGAACAAAAAGAACAGGATCGATATGTTTTGAATGCTTCAGTAATGAAAGCGGTGATTAAATTGGAACAGGCTCGAATTTCTGAACGTGTGAAACTGAAAGGTTCTACACGTGGAATTTACGACACACTGATTAAAGATATGATTGACTTTCAGCATTATTTGAAGCTGAATTACGAAACAACACATACGCTTCCGACATCGATACGATTCAAGGATTTGTTCAAAGCCTGTAAAGAGGATTTGTACTATCCTTTGATAAAAGATCCTGAAGGTAAGAGTACACAAAATGCAAGAAAAGTAAGTGCAAGAATTGAAATGGTTTTGAACGCTTTGTTTAAAAACCAAAAACACAAACCTACACCTACTGAAGTTGCAAGAAATTATGAGGCGTTCATTAACGGTTATGCTGAGATATACGATTCGAATACAGGTGAAATCTTTGATCCAAAAGAATTTGAAAAGTTATCAAGCTCGACAATTGTAAGCTATATCAACAAATGGGAGAATGCAATTGCAACACAAAGGAGCCGTGCTGGAGATCGTCAAAAATACATTTCCAAATTTGCTCCTGCTGCTGAAATGGATTTACCTGTGTTCTCAGGTTCGCTGATGTCAATTGATGATAGACAGCCACCATTTTGGTACGACAAAGGGAAAAGAATGTGGTTTTATCTTGGTTTGGATGTCGCTTCGCAAGCATTTACGACAGTTGTTTGGGGTAAATCTAAAGAAGGATTAATCGTTGAGTTTTATCGTGAAATGGTAAGGAATTACGTCGCTTGGGGTTTAAATCTTCCCTACGAATTAGAGTGTGAGAGTTCATTGAATAGTAGTTATCGTGATACGTTGCTAAAACCAGGGCATATGTTCCAGAATGTAAGAATCGAAGCAAATAATGCACGAGGAAAATACATTGAAAGAATGTTTGGTAAGGTTAGATACGGTGAAGAAAAGAAAGCAATCGGATGGATTGCACGTCCAACTGCAAAAAAAGAATCAAACCAATTGAGTGCTGAAGAGAAAATAATCATTCCGTATGATCAATTAGTTGAAGATCGTTTGGCAGAAATTGAAAATTGGAATAATAGTCCACATCCACAAGATTCGAATTTATCTCGTTGGGATTATTTTGAACA
This sequence comes from Empedobacter sp. R750, assembly GCF_030324345.1. NCBI lineage: Bacteria > Pseudomonadati > Bacteroidota > Flavobacteriia > Flavobacteriales > Weeksellaceae > Empedobacter > Empedobacter sp. R750. The sequence goes on from NZ_JACAGF010000010.1 coordinate 18,052, forward strand.
AAATCAATCTAAAGACCTTAAACCGATTAACTGGCATGGAATACTACCATATATCGGTCATTACACTAAAACGTCGTGTAACGTTGCTAAAATCAATTTACAAGGTCGTAAACGTGCAATTGCCGAAAACGGAAAAATACTAACTGGAGAATCACTTATCGAAAAGATGAGAATGATTGAAGGAAAAGATTTAGAAGTGTACTGGTTGGATGATCAAGAAGGTAATGTGATGAAAGCTTACGCCTATTACAATGACAAATTTGTTTGTGAAATCATGGAAATGCCACGATTTAATCGTGCAAAAGCTGAACAAACAGATGCTTGTAAAGAGGCAATGTCGTTACAAAGTGCATACGCAATGACAGTTGAAATGTACACACGTGAAAAACTGAAAGGAATTGAAGATATCAATATTATCGACAGAACGCCTACACGTGTAAATAACAATTTCTCTTTTAACCGCAAACGAAAATTTGAAGTGAAAGAGATTGAAGAACCTGAGATTTTTGAAGATGATCTCGAAGAGGTTGAAAATGATTTAATGTTTAATCAAAGCAATCAATCCAATATAAAAAGTTGGCGAAGTGCTTTTCAATAAAAGAAATTATGGAATCTAAAATCCCACAACAATTTAAAAATAATGTAATCGAAGCTATAAAAGCTGATCGTGCAAACTACGGTGGTTCTACTGCTGCATATTCTAAAACAATAGGCTTGAATGAAGGTATTTTGAGTAATATTCTCAACAACAAAGATTTAGAAGGTAAAATAAGTGATTCTAATTACTTAAGAATTGGTCGTCAATTAGGGGTTAATCGTTCTCAGCACAACTGGAAAGTTACTCGCACTTCTGTTTATAATGAAATTGAAGATAACCTAAATTTCTGTAAAGAAAACAGCACTTCAATGATTTTAGTTGATGATTGTGGAATTGGTAAAACTTTTTGTGCTACACATATCGTAAGTAGAATGAAAAATGCATTCTATATCGATTGTTCTCAAACAAAAACAAAGTTTGCTTTTATCAAAGCATTAGCTAAAACAATCGGATTAGAAGGCCACGGAAAGTTCTCAGAAATCTTGGAAGATATAAAGTACTATATCACTGTTTTGGATAAACCTCTGATTGTTTTAGACGAAGCAGGTGATTTGGAATATCACGCATTTTTAGAAATCAAATCTATACATAATGCAACAGTTGGTGCTTGCGGTTGGTATATGATGGGAGCGCAAGGTTTACAACGCAAAATAAAGCGTGGTATGGAAAACGATAAAATCGGTTATGCTGAAATTTTCTCACGCTTTTCGGATGAATTTGTAACATTAGTTCCAACAGGAAAAGAAGCTCGCGAAGAATTTTATACAGACTTAATTGGAACTGTTGCTACTGCTCAAATTAATAATAAAGCGCAAGTGAATAAGCTAATAAAACAATGTATTGACAAAAAGGCTACTCTGCGAAAATTGAAAACATTAATTGAAATAGTACGAGAATAAATGGCAAGAGGATTATCACCAAAACAACTCTACGAAAAGAAGTTTAAAACCTTCGAATTTGAAGGTATTTGGAAAGATATACTTGGTGAACCTGAAAGGGGTGGTTATTGGTTGATCTACGGATTAGAAAAGAATGGTAAATCAACTTTAGCCCTTTCATTAGCTAAATATCTATCCACCTTAGAAAAAGTCGCTTACATAAGTGCGGAAGAGGGAACGGATAAATCATTCCAAGAACGCTGTAAGCGAATTGGAATAAGTAAGGATCACAAATTTATGAGTTACCCATACGATCTGTTCGAAGAATATTTAGAGCAATTCAAAGGAAGACAATTTCCAAAAGTAGTTTTCATTGACAATTTAACAGCTTATGATGGCGAAGTAGATAAGAAAATGATTTTGCAGTTAACAAGAGATTATCCCAAAATCACTTTCATCATCTTGGCACACGAGGAACGAAAAGAACCTGTAGGAGCTGTAGGACGATTAGTAAAGAAATTATCAAAACGTATTTTTCATGTAGTAGGACTTAAAGCGATTGTAACCAATCGAGATGGTTTAGGAGGCGAATATCTCATCGATGATAAAAAAGGACTACTCTATCACGGAACAAGCAACTAAAAATAACAACACTATGAATTACGAGGTTATAAAAATTGAATTATTAGCAGCTTTCCAATTCACAAGTTTTGAATGGAAAAACCAAACAAGGTATTTGTTTAATCGTTGGTCGACAATAATTGCTTCAGAACATTATTTATTGTTAGAAGATGTCACCAAGTCTGATATGATCTACAATTGGTATTTAGAACAGTTCAGAAAAGTAGAAATGAAGTTTTATCAAACCTTCAGATTTGAAATCAAAAGAATTAATGCTCCTGATGAATTGTATGAAGCATTTGAAGGAATGATCATCGAAATCGAAAATATTTTCCCACAAACATTAATCAACACTTTAAAATATGGACAAACAGTACCTAAATAAACAGCAGCTTGAGAATAGAATCAAAAAATTGAATGATTGGCTTATTCAAAATCCAAATGATCCAATGGCAGGAACAGCGAAAAATGAAGTTTTTTATTACATCGATCTTTTGTCTGAATTAGAAGAGTCTATTTATCCAACCATTTTAAATGAGTGCCCATTCCAAATTTATCAACAAATAGGTGTTTTACTATGACAGATATAAAATTTACAAACGAGCAACTTCTTTTGGTTCTTAATTACGATACAAATTCGAAAGAAGTCTTAACGCTTACCGAAAGATGTAACATTCATAAAGCAATACACAGAGGTTCTGAATTAGATCGTTCACTTCGAACCAAAATAAAAGAATTGTTACTCAAAATAAAGGTTAACAATTACAAACCAAAGTTTTTCAATTGGATTGAAAATATAGACAAAGGCGGTTTTGTCCTTCAACAAAGCAATTTAAAATAAACGTGGAATTACTTAAAATAACAAATATGACAACAATAGACATCGAGAAATTATCTCCAGCAGATTTAGAAAAATTACAATCTCAAATCAAAGAAAAGGAAAAAGCTGAGAAGGCAAAAAAGCAACAAGACAAAGATTTGCTTAAAAAATTAGAGAATGATGTGGTTCTATCTGAAGTGCCTTTTTTCATCGATAAACGTGATGATGTGAAGGAACGTTTACTTAATCTTTTCAAACACATAGAACCAGCAATTGAACTACGAGCTGAAGTGTACGGAAATAAGAAGCGAGAACAAGATTCGCACACTTTTACACTTGATGATGGTTCTGCGTCGATAAAAGTTGGTTGGAACGTAAAACCAACATTCAACGGAACAGAAGGCGAAGGAATTGTCAAGATCAGAGAGTATATGTCGAGCCTTGCTGGAGAAACTGAAAACGAAAAAATTTTAATGGAGTTCTTGGAAATCGCTCTTAAAACTGATGCGAATGGAAACTATGATCCACGAAAAGTTAGAGAATTGAACAAAATGCGTGATCGTGCAAATAACGAAATGTTTTCTGAAGGAATGGATATCATCGACAAGGCTTTGATTGATATTAGAACTTCACGTTTTGCACGAGGTTACAAAATGGTTGATTTCGGTGAAGGAAATATTAGACGTGTCAACTTTAATTTTTCAATCGATTAATGATAAAAATATTAGAAGCAATGGCAATCATGATAGGGTCATGGTTGCTATTCATAACAGGCTTATTTGTTTATATATACTTTAAAGGAACTAAAAATCACGATTAACTATGCCAAACCAAATCACACAACTATCAGACAAAGGATATATAGTAAACGGCAAGGCTGTTTATCAATCCGAATCAGGAAAATGGATTCCTGAAGTAAAATTCGAATGGTTTGAGATCTCACTCTTTAAAAACCATTTAAAAGCGATTCAAAACGACGTTAAAGTTAAATTTAAAAATATAGAGTGATGACTGTAAAAGAATTAATAGAGAAGCTTCAGAATGTTGATCAAGACAGAGATATTTATTTGGATGATGGATTTTCTTTAAATCTTATTGAAGCTGAGACAGTAGTTGAGGATAATGTAAATCAAATAATTGTTATCAGCCCAGGAGAAGCATAAAAGGATGATTTATTAGATAATATGCGATTAGTATGACAACAACAATTAACCCAAAACAAATCCAAATCATTCAAACGATTTGTGCAGGAAAATTCTCCAGCCGTGACGAGCGGTTGGAGTTTTTCTCCGAGTTTCTTTTTAGAGAGGTAAAATCTACAAAAGACCTTTCAAGAAATGAAGCTGACGATGTAATAACTTACTTAACGACTGGTAGAGTTGCAGATTACACTTCTTATGCGCTCTTTGACAAAAACAATCCTCGACACATGAAAATATTATCCTTAGCCAAAGAGTTGGATTGGATAGATGAAAAGACAGGATTTGCAAGTTTAGAACGCTTAGGCGGTTGGTTTCGATCTGCAAGATGTCCAGTACAGGATAAGAAATTAAAGGAAATGAATTACGAGGATATCTCGAAAGTCATTAAAGCTTTAGAGAATATGGTAAAATCTAAATGGAAGTAGGATGACAAAAAAAGAAAAGATTAAGGATGCGTGGGGAGATTACTATTTAGATGTAAAGGAACAGATTGATGAATACGGATTAGTGTCTGAAAAATTTTTAACCAATAATCAATGTAAAACGCTTAATGATGATTTGAGTATTGAGATTTATTCTCCTAATGAAGGTTATTATTTTTATCGTCCAAATTCACTTCAAGGAATCGAAACAAACAATGGTTGGATAAAAATTGAAAGTGAAGATGATTTACCGAAATACATAGTTGATTGCTGGATAATATATAAAGATAAAATATGCCTTTCTTTATATCAAAGCAAGCATTTTGTTTTAAAAAGTGAATTTAGTTTACTCCCTTTTAATTTAATCTCTCACTACCAACCAATCGAAAGACCTAAACCTCCAATTTATTAGATATGCAAAAAATAAAGTTTGAACTAAAAAATGATGAGTTGAATATCATTAATCAAATCATCGAGAACAGAATAAACCAGCAAAGCCTTCCAACGCCTGAAACAAGATTGGTTGAATCAATAATTTTCGAGTTGGCAGATAAAATGCTCAAAAAGTTTATTACTGAAAGAATGAATTACAAAGTTTTCAAAATAGGGTTAAAATATCATCAGGCCTATGCACTTCATTTTATTTTAAGAGATTTTCAGACCGCAGGTAGCGATAATAATTACATCAATATGGTGGTGATAAAAGTGGCAGATCAAATACATATACAATTATGAAAGGGAAAAAATACATCATAACAAGTGATCACTTTACAGGTGAAGTGATTTATGAATACAATCTTAATGGTTGGTTAATTCTCTTTCAACATAACATTTCTAACACGATTGTAGGAATTGTAAAGTTCTTTTATACCAATATACCTTACACATTAGATAAGATGGAAGAATGGAAACAAAAAGCCAAAGACTTTAAAGTCGAAGAGATACCAGCTGATTTGAGTTTTGACCGATTTTGGGAAGAATACGGAAAACATGGAACAAAATCCGTTGCAAAAAAGAAGTACGAAAAGCTAAAACCATTAGAACAATTAGCGGCTTTGTTACATCTACCAAAAGAACGTGATAAAAAGAAAAAAGACGGGACTGCAATGCCTTACGCCGAAACATATTTAAATCAGAAGAGATGGGAGTAATGGAGAAGGTTTTATATGAAAATGGTGGCGGTATGGGATTGATTCTGACAAATGGAAATGAATCAGACTTTATAAATGAAGTTTCATTAAAATTACACGGTATTGAACTAAAACCAAATGATTTTTTTGATTTAGACGGATTATTTAATCATCCAATTAGATACGCTGGCGTGCTAAAAGATGAAAAGAATGTAATGTGTTTTCATGCTGGTGATGATGAAAATCTTTTTGAAATTAATAGTTATTATTATTGTTTTTATTGGATTTCTGAACATCGAATAGCTAATAAATATAAAGAAGGAACTGCAAGGGATTTGAATTGGATTAATAATAAATGGAAATAATGAACCACGTAATGATAGATATAGAAACATTGGCAACATCAAATGATGCTGCCTTAGTTTCGATTGCCGCTGTAAGATTTGATTTAGAAACAGGAATAGTTGGCGATTCTGTTTATTTTAAGATAGACAAACAGAGCTGTATTGATTACGGTTTGCGAGTAGACGCAGACACGGTAGATTGGTGGATGAAACAAGGAAAAGAAGCACAGGAACAATTCCTAACAACTGAGGATCGTGTGGAACTACACCAAGCCTTACAAGATTTCTTTGTTTTCTTTGAGTTTGAAACCGATTTTGTTTGGGCAAATGGAATCAACTTCGATTGTGAAATTTTACGAAACGCCTACAAAGCCATAGATTTCCCATTGCCTTGGAATCATTTTAATGAGAGAGATGTTCGTACCTTAGTTGACTTTGCGCCTGACATAAAAAAATCTGAGCCATTTGTTGGTACAAAACATCATCCAATTTCAGACTGTATGCACCAAATAAAGTATTGTTGTAAGATTTATAAGAAATTGAAGTTTGATTAAAGTATTATTGTATTTTTGAAAAAATTAACGATATGAAAAAATATAAATTCATAATAATTCCAATATTAGCAGTTTTGATTTATTCTTTAATTAAATGTAATCAAACACCTAAAAAAGAATTAACACCAATTGAACTTAAGCAAAAAAATATTAATGATTCTATAGCTTTAGTAAAAGAAAAAAGAGAAAAGCAAATTGATATTGCTTTAACTACTTTGAAAGAATTAGCTAAAAAACAAATGAATGATCCAAGTAGTTTTAAATTACTGGATAGAACATCTGACCCTAAAGATAGTGTGAATGATGTTGTGAAATTAGCAATCAAATTTACAGGAACTAATAAGTTAGGAGGTGTTGTAACGAATGTTGCTCTTGGTGAAGTTGACTTAAAAACAGAACAAGTAATATTAAAAGAAATTAAATAATATTGATATGAGTACTAAATTAACAGCTGAAGAGTATAAAAAACTTGTAATGGATGTTGCAATTAAAATCAGTCCAGAAATTGTAAAAATTAAAGAAAATAGTGAATTAGCTTCAGAAGCAATTGCTTTATACGCAAGGGATATTGCAGATGCTGTAAAATCTATTTTAAATGATCCATCAGGCAAAAATTTATAAATATAAAAGCCACTCATATTAGAGTGGCTTTTTGTTTTTACGGAAAACCTTATTGTATTTATAATTTATATATTTATTTTTGTGAAAATTAACTAATTATGATTAAAAAAATTACTTTTTTCTTATTTGTAGCTTTATTGGTAAGCTGTAGTAATCCATTGGATAAAAAGTATTCTGAAACAACATTAGAACAGGATGCAAAGGCTATAAAAGAATCCAAAAAACTTTCTGATGAAGATTTACAGTTATTGGCTGGTTGGATTGTGAAAGCTAAATTAACAGGTGAATCTTTAGAAAGTAAGACTTATGATGATATTTTGAATGAAGCTAAAAATTATAAATTAGAACAAGAAAAACTTAAAATAGAAGCAGAAAAGGCAGAAGCAGAAAAAGCTAAAAAAATGACTGATGCTATTACAGTAAGTATTACAGGAAAAGGATTTATAGAAGCGGATTTTCAATCATATAATACATATAAATATGCTATAAAAAACAAGTCTTCAAAAACGATAGATGCTGTGAAATTTAATTTTACGATTTTAAACAAGTTAGGTGATGAAATTGGCGATGGATATGAATTAAGTTTGACGGATGATAAAATAGCTCCTAATCAAGTTTATATTAATGAAGCGTTTTTTGACTATAATCAATTTATGGATCAAGATATAAAGATTAAAAATTCAAAATTCGAAGATTTAAAATTTGTAATAAAAGTAGTTAAGATAGTTTATACTGACGGAACTACATTAGAATAATAGAAAATTAAAACCACTCAATACGAGTGGTTTTTTTATGCTCAAAAACAACTTTTTGCAAAAGACAATAAAGCGTATTATTTTTGTAGTATGTCAATGCCAATTAAGCCAGTAACCATAGAACTTCATAATGATATTCGTAAAGATTACGAAAAAATGAGTGCGCCTCATCCTGAATTTGGTGTACAAGAAAAAACGGATGCTTTTATCTTTCGTTCATTGGCTAAAAAGTATTACAAATCATGGAAAACAGTTGAGAAAATCATCTATAATCGTATTTAGATAATAAACTTATTTTCTTTAGGTTCAATAACCAAATCACTTGCAGAACCATCTACATAATTTTTAGTTGCAGCATAATCTTGTAACACACATTCAAAAACTTGACGGTATAAATTACCTGCATTTCCTGTATCAACTGGATGAATATCTGTACGTCTCATTTCGCTATAATTTTCGCCACTTGTTCCGTGTAATAACGAATAAATATCAGTTAGATTAGTAAGGAAATCTAAAGCACTTTGTTGGTTATGACTTCCTAAATAAGTGTCTGCAAATGTTTCGAAGTAAAGATAAATATCTACTTGTATAGTTAACGTTTGAACATTATTTCCTACATCATCAATATTTTTAGATCTAAAAGCCAAGAACACAGCAGGTGTCGGGAATGGATGTTCAGTTTCTAAAAAATTAACCTGGTTATGCCATAAGTCAATCCATCGTATTTCGTGTAAATTATCATTTATTTTATTGGAAAGTTCCAAGTATAAATCTGTCCATTGTTGCATCATTTTGGTAATATTTGTTTTTGTACATTTTGTATTTTCCAAATAATCATCTCATCAATATCTTTCATCAAAGTAGCCGAATCACCTATGTATTGACGTTGTGGAATATTAATTATAAAACTTTCTTTTTTTGTCAACGCCATTCCTTTCCATTTTTCTAAACCGCTTGCGTAGAACATAGCCCAAAAGAATTTGCGCATTTTATCAGTTACTTTCACTTCTATCGTTCCGCCTGTATTGTGTATGCCTGCGTATGGTAAACCGTCGCCAGCTGTAATTTCTACACGATTTTTTGTTGCTTCAGTAATTTTTATTGAATCTTTTAAAGCTTCAGATTTCATTAATATCTGATGCGGTTCTGCGTCCATTCGCAATACCCATGGAATAAAACTCAAATCCGTAAAGCCTTGATTATCGAAAGAACTTTTGAAAAAGGATTGTGCATGATCTGCAACCTCAACGGCTAATTCGTCCATTACCATTGCTGCCATTTTTGCAAAATCAGGAGTTTCGTTAATTGCCATTTAAAAGAGTTTTAAATTGTATTTAAATATTTTGTATATTTGTACTGTTGAGCGGGAGAAATCTCAATCAACATCCAGTAAAAGGCATAATGAAAGTTATGCCTTTTGCTATTTTATAAAATCGGCTATTGTTTTTAAATACTCAGGATAGCCTTTCTTTAAATCTCCTCTTGTAATTTTTAAAGCTTTCACATCTTCTATGTAATAAATCACAAAGTCTAAAGATTCATACTGATTAAATTTGGACCAGGATTGACGTGTAAAATCTTCTATATTCTTATTTGTTGGTTCAAACCACAATTCGATAGCTATAAAGCAATTTTCTTGATCAGATAACTGTCCGTTTTTAGCTTCACTCAATTTACCTTTAAATGCGTTATTTGTTGCTGTGCTTACATTTTTACTTGTAGGGCTAACTCTGTCTCCTTTAATTATTTTATTAGCATCAAAAATATATTCATATTCAGGATTTTTTTCTCCTTCAATGTTTAAATGTTCTCTAATGTTAATCTGAAGATTTAGAGAATCAGCAAATGTTTTAGAACCTGCAAAGTTTTTTTGGTAATCGCTTGGATCTGTAAATGGACTTACATAGAATTTAGTTCCATTATCAGATTGGTATGCTACGGTGTAAGGACAATTTGCTTTTGTGCGCTCTAAAGCATCTTTTAATGCTTGACTATGATTTGTAACAAAATCAAAATAAGGATGTGGATTTCCGTTGTTATCTGTATTTTCTTTGAATATTTGACCTGTTGAACCTACGTTAACTTTAAACTCTGGTTTAACTTCACTATCTGAAATGGTTGGAATATCTTTTGTAGCATCTTCAGCAGTTTGTACAACATAGCATCTACAACGCCATCCATTTGGAGGGTAAAAACTACGCCAAAAAGAACCATCTATCGGAGCTATAATTCCATCTAACTTTCGGTGTGCGTCACGAACATTTTTATCTCCTTGAGTTTTATATTTTAGGTTTGGATAAAGATGTTTTCTTTTTTGGTATTGTTCCCAGTTTGATGCGTGGTTTCCTGCTTGGCGTGCTGTTTGCCATTCAGCCTGTAAGTATTGAACATTGTATTTGTCATTTAGTTTTAATACTTCAGCTTTAAAATCTTCCCAATTTGTTTTTTGACCATTTCTAGTCATTAATCGGTTAATTTCTTCAAGCATTGCAGCGTCTTTTGCGCCTGAGAATTTCCAAATGTTTTGTTGAATTTTTAAAACATCTTTAGGAATTCCATCCTGGTTATTTACTTGCGTCCAATTTTTACCATAACCTTCTTTAGCTCCTTTGTTCAATTCGTTGTAAGTTTCACGAATATGGGTTTGAGATAATTGCCCAGGCTTTAATTTACCTTCGTACGTATCTCGCATTATTTGCTCCATTACTTTTTCCCAATCGGAAATATCAATGGCAAGTGGTTCACATTCTCCACAACTACATCCAATATTGTGTTCGGCTTCATTATTATAATAGGCATCAACCTCTTTTAATAATTTAGCCGTTATTACTTTTTTTTTACATCAATAGGATTTTCTTGTTGAGTATTGAATGAATTTTCACGAATACCTATAATTGGGACACCTGTTTGTTGTTCAGCAAATTCAGGATCTACAATATAATTTTGATTCATTTTATTAATCAAATCAGCCATTGCAGATTTGCTCAAGTTTTCTTGATTGTCCCATTCAAAGTAATGATTTTGTAATGGTGCATAAACAGGAGATATTTTAATTAGTTTTTGACGAAATTCACCGTTAATAATGTTTTTTACTAATAGTTTATCAGATTCAAATCGGTCATTTGCTAAACGAAATTGAATTTCTGTAGATCCAACAAAGCTTTTTTCATCTGTCAATCCAGAACCACCAAGAACTCGTTTTGAAATCTCAGAATTGACACGGTCAATTAATAAATCAAACGTGTCCGAACTGCTTACACCACCTGTATTACCAATTTCAAACTTTTCATTACCTTGACCAATCATGAAATTATTTCGTTTATAATTGATTGCCGCATTATAAAGTTCTTTCAATCGGTTGTTATCCATCCTTTCAGTAGTGATAAACAAAGGAGGTACACCAAATTTATCTACATAATCCTGCCAAGCTCCAAAACCTAACTTTTTGGCTAAAACAATTGGTGCAAGTTGTGCCAGCATTCCAAGATCATAGTTTTTACCTACTTGTAAATAATATGGTTCTAATGCACCTTCACGAAATTGCCATCCTTTAGTATCGCCAATTTCTTTGGTTATTATTCCGTTTTTTACATTGAAATAGCCTTGTTTTATTTCGTTAACTTCTTTTAGTTCGCCTAAATCATTCAAATCAAACGCTTCGATTAAAGTGCGTCCTTGAAAACGGCTCATCAAAACAAGTCGTATAAAATCTTCAAACCAAGTACGTTCGAATAAGTAAGATAGTTCGCTATTTTCATTTCCTTTTTCGTCAACAATTTTGAATGGAGAACGTTGACAGAATAATATGCGTGAATCAATCACACTGGATAAATGATTATCTAATAAAAGGTTGTTATAAAGATTGTTTAAATCTGCAAATTGTGGATCATCACGATCTGTTGCCAATGTAATCGCTGATTGCCAATCTTTCAAAGATTTAGACATCATACTTTCGGCTTGATAGTTAATTTGACTACTTGTAGATTGTGCGCCTTTGCTTACGGCTGCAACTCTTAACGTACTTTCATTTGCACGATTGATAAAATAGCCTTCAGCTTTTTGGTATATATTTTTTAAAAAATCCATTAGATATAAAAGTCTTGGTTACTCAAATTTCCACTCATAAAACTTCCATTGTTTCCTGTCGTGTCTTCAGGAGGTTTTGGTAAATCGTCTAATACAATTTTCCCAACTGATATTTTTTCCAACATTTCTTCAGCCCATTTCTTTTCGTTTTCAAAATCTGTTGGAACTTTGCGAGCTGCATTTCTACGGACAGCATCATAAATGATAAATTTTGAAAGAATACGTTTCAATAATTCATTATGAATAGGCGTATTTGTATCGAAAATCTTTGAAACATCATAGCGAGATGATAACATTGATTTGATAATGTCAATCCACTCTAATTCTGAATTTAAAAGCATTTGTTCAAAGTCTGAAGTACTTTCAATTAAAAATCGTTCGTAGATATGTGTTTTTAAATATTCTTTGTTTAAGTAAATCATATTCGTTCGTGATTTGGTTCCATTCGTCCTTGTAGTATCTCTGTATTTCGACCATAATCATAAGTGATATAAGGTTCTAAATCTTCAATCCCACCTTGATGTGCATCAGGAAAATCGTCATGTGTCTTATAACCTGGTTCAATTCCTAATAATTGAGCAATTCCGACTTGAGTGTCTTGATGAGCTTTCAATTTTATATTGTAATAAATACGTCCGTTTTGGTAGTATGGTTGTAATTTTAAAATACGATCATATTTATGTACACGTGGAGCTTGTACTTTGATAATGTTTAAGATTATTCCAAATTCAGCTTCAACTTCTCGAATTGTTCTTTCAACTTCGTCATTCCAAAATTGCGCTTCAAACTTCCAATGCACGACAACTGTTTTAGGTAGATTAATTTGAAAATTAGCCATCCATTCAACCGCTTGACGCATTTTACTTTGTTTGCAATAACTGTCAATAACCCAAAAATCTTTGTCTTTTACACCTTGCACAACAATAGAATTGTAATCGGCTGTAGAAGTTCCTGCATACGCCACATCCCAACGACCAATTATAATTTTGAATTGATTTAATTTTGGCATCGGTGCATATTGAATTTGTTCTTCTTTAAAGATTTCACCCTCAATATGTGGTTTGTTGTTATATTCGGCATAAGCTGCTAATTGTCCGATATCATCTTCAACTTCTTTGTAATAAGTTGCGCTGTATTTTTCTTTCCAAGCTGGTTCGTAGGTCACAGGATCATATGCATTAACTTGATACCATTTCCAATTTGGATGTCTATCTCTTAAAATAGTCATCATCATTATAGCAGCTGAACGGTTGTTAACGTGAATGTATCGACGTATAGCACCGTCCATAGTTGGAATTAAATCTCTTTCAATCCACCGTACCATTTCATTCATACGTTTAGGATTTTTTAATAAATCCTTTGTTTCGGTATCATCAGGTACAATATGAGTAGGACGTTTGTTTTTTACACGTAAACCTCTAACAGATTGTCCCATACCTAACGCTTGACCTATAAAACCGCCTTTTGTTACGAAAAATCCTTCTTCCCAAGAACCTGGATTGTGTTGAATACCATAATCATTAATAATTTGAGGATTAGCTTCAAATTCTGCACGTAAATCTTCTAATAATTGTGCTGCTCTATCTGCATTATTTCCAATAATAACTTCGTAAACAGGTTCACCACGAATCCATAACCAAAACGGTAATAAAATATCATTTAAAACCGATTTAGCCATAGCACGACCAAAAACACAAAACCCTTTGAATGTCGTATTTTTAGCGACCATATTAGCAAAGTCAATATGAAAATATGGTGTTGCTGCATCTGCATAATGTGGAAAATAACGTTGTACACAATAAGCAAAATCTTTTTTAGCACGTTCAATAGCCGCTTTTGTTTCTTCCTTAGTTTCAAAAGGATTACGAACACCAACTGATCGTGCTAAGTCTAATTTCTTTTTATATCGTTCAACTGCTTTTTTATCCTTTATTCGCATTTGTTAAAGGCTTTTTTGTTGTAAATGTGTGTGTGATTTTGTTTTTGGCAAAATCAAAAAAGAGGTTGGATATCCATACTTGTGTTTCTACAGCTTTACCTTTTTTTTGTTGAGGAAGCATAAAAGAATCTCCAACTTTATAACCTGTTCCACGTCTTAAAAGAAATGATCCAATTTCTAAATAATACTGTTCTTTAGATGCTTTATGTTTTTTTAAGCTTCGTATAATGATGAATAATTCTTTTATCATAATTTAAGAGATATATTGTTAAGATGTTCCTCTTGGAACTCTATTGTTTTTAAAAATAATTCGGCATTGTGAAGTTGTAGATGGTTGAAAATATCTTCCATGACTTCAATGTAAACAGCAAGTGAAATACGATTTTCTTTGTCAACATTTTCAGCTCTTTTGTTCCATTTAGCAATAGCATCATCAATTTGAACAGCTTGACTTTGTAGTGAGGCTGCTAATTTTTGATCACCAGCTTCTTTTGCATTTTCTATTTCTTGAAAAAGTTTCAATCGTTGGTCTGCAAGGTTATCTGTAACTTGATTAATTCTGTCTAATCGATTTCCAGTTGAATTTTGTTTGGCATCTCGTAGTTTCTTCCATCCATATTTATTCACCCAGTTACCAATAGTTTTTTCAGTAGCTAACCCTTTATCAGCAATTTGTTTTGCATTTAATCCTTGTGTGACATAATAGTCCTGTGCTATTTTCCTCTCTTTATCCTTTGCCATAGCACAAAGTTGCTATCATATAAAGGTATATGTAGAAATGTTGTTACAATTTATCCGTAATTCTCGGAAGATTTTGGCAGGATTTACCGACGATTTGTAACACGTTTTTTCGATTTGAGCTTATCACTCGCAACTTTGTTTTCGAATTAAGACAAATTGTAAAAATTGAAACGTGAAAAAATAAATATAGTAGCCGCTGCTTCTCCACAATCGAGATTGATTGTTGAAGCATCATCAAGTGAAGGATTGGCGACAATTCGCATCATTGATCGTATATCAGAGTATAGCGATAATTCAGCCAATAGCATACGTGCATTAATCGATGGATTTGTTTCACGAGGAGTAAATAAGGCTTCTATTTATATTAATAGTCGAGGCGGTTCGGTATTCGAAGCCGCTGAGATTATTAATGAACTTCGAAAAATAGAAGTAACTGAAATCATTGTTGGAGCAATTGCCGCTTCGGCTGCTACACGAATTTTGGTTGAATATCCTGAAAAAGTAAAAGCATATGCAACTTCTCAATTTATGATTCATAAGCCTATGATGGGAACTTATGGAAATGAGAATCAGATTGAGGCGGATTTGAAAATGCTTAAAAATTCAACAGTTGATTACAAGTCAGCTTATTCCAAAGCTTTCAATTTATCAGATGATGAAATTGAAGAGTTGTGGAAATCTGATTATTGGATGAATGCAAATGAAGCAAAATCGAAAGGTTTAATCTCAGAAATCATTCAATCAGATCAAGAAATAAAAGCAGAAGATGTAGCCTTGCTTGAGGCGTGTGGAGCGCCAACTATCCCAGAAATTTCAAAATCGAAATCAAATACTATGGACAGAGATAAATTAATATCGAAACTAAAGCTATCGGCTGATGCAACCGATGAGCAAATTGAAGCAGTATTAGATGCTCAACAAAAAAAAGCTGAAGAGGCTACAAATTTAGAAGCTGAAGCTCAACAAAACCAAGATGCACAGGCTGAATCTTTGGTTAACGAACATTTTGCTAAAAAGAAATTTACAGCTGATGCTAAAGCACATTGGAAATCATTAGCAATGGCTGATTTTAAAGGTACAAAAGCTGTTTTGGATAGTATGCCAGCAGTTGAAAAACCTAACCCTAATGAGGGAGGTACAGAAGCGCAAGTAGTAACAGAACGTAAAGGATGGACTTTGAATGATTATTTAGAGAAAGATCCTGCGGCTTATGAAAAAATGTTAGCAGAAGATCCTTCGGCTGCTGCGGAACTTGAAAACTCATATTTTAATTCTAATCAATAAACAATGAAAATTACAAAGAATTTGTTACTAACAGCTGTATTGCTGACAATTGCGACCTTATCATTTGTCTTTGGAAAAGATACAGGTACAAATATTTCTATGGCGACATTAGTTGCCTTGCCAGTTAAAAATACATTGGCAGAAAAAGAAATGTTAAAACAGTTACGCCATGAACATACGTGGGTTTCTGAAATTAGATCAAAACAACAATGGGTAAATAATGATACGATTAAAATCCCTAAACGTGGTGAAGCACCAAAAGTGTTAATTGATAATACCAATTATCCTATTGTATCAAACAAGCGTGATGATAGCCATGTGGTAGTTTCTTTACACAAGTTTGACACGGAAAACACAACTGTTACTAAAGACGAATTGTATGCTTTGCCTTACGAAAAAACGTCTGATGTACAAGAACAACATCGTGAAACATTAGAAGATGCAACTATCGAATATGGTCTTTGGGGATTAGCACCACAAAAACATGATGCTGCGAATAATCTTTTTGTTTTAGAAACTACAGGTGAAGATGATGGTACAGGTCGTAAAAAATTAACTTCAAAAGATTTGCGTGGTTTACAAGCTACGATGAATAAAAAAGGAATTAACAAAAATGGTCGTGTATTATTATTATCTGATGATCATGTATCTGATTTATTAGATGAGGATAGAAAATTCTATACACAATATCAAAATCATACTGAAGGTTCAATCTCTAAAAACTATTATGGTTTTATCGTTTATGAAGATTCTACAACACCTGAATATGACGATACAACAAAAGAGAAATTAGCTTATGGTTCTGCAACAGTTGGTCGTAAATCATCTGTAGTATTCCATAAAGGTTCAACAGCGAAAGCAACTGGAACGATTGAACGATTTGCACGTGATGCTTCTAATGATCCTGAGAATCGTGAACATACAATCGGCTTTAGATTGTGGCATATCATCGTTTCGTATGGTGTGGAAGGTTCAGCGGCTATTATCTCAGGTAAAGTCTAATATCATCGTAATTTATTTATAACTAAAAGCTCATTTAGCCTCGAGCGATGAGCTTTTTTTAAAAAAAAAGCTGCAATGTCAAAACAATATAGCAAATCAGAATTAGAAAAAAAATCAGTAGAATATTTTAACCAAAACAAAGAGGTTAAAGAAATATTCTATACAACAGACGGACAACCATTTTTAATGGAAAATCGTGCAGATATTCATGCAAAATCATCAAAGTTAGATGTGTTTGGGTTTAAAAATCCAAATGAACAATCTGAAACAAATGATGAAATAGGTATTGAATCAAGCGCTCCAGTATTAATAGGTGCAATTCAACTTTATTCGGATGTAGAGAAGTTGAAATTATTCTTAATTCAAGAAAATGAAAAAGCAAAACCACGTACAAAAGTTGTAAATGCTTTAGAAAAACGTATCGCAGAATTGAATACTGATTCTGATGATTTAGGATCTGAAGACGAAGGTCAAGAAGGTTCGGAAGATAAAAAAGAAAACCAAGATAATCCAGAATAATGGCTCAAACAACAGGTGTAAATATTAATAGACTTGAAGGTGGTTTAGGTCGTCGCTCGGATAATACCGATAATTATGCGGCTCTAATTATGCCTATACCTTTGGCAAGTCTCAACTTAGAAGCTAAAACAGCTGTCAAGTTATTGCAAGTAGAAGATGCTATTGCAATTGGTTTGGATGAAAGTTTTGATGCAAATAATAAAGTCCTTGCACATCATCATATTTCTGAAATCTTCCGTTTAGATCCAAATGCAACTTTATTTCTAATCGGATTAGAAAAAGGAGCTGAAGGATTATTAGTAAAAGAATGTATCGCTGATATATTACCAACAATACGTGCAAACAAGGATATCAAAGGACTTGCATTTACAGGCTTTAATGACACGTTAGAAACATTGGTTACTGATATAGAAACAATACAAAAAGATTTAGTAGATGCTCTTTTTGCAGAAAGTCGATTTGTTGATTTTGTTTTATTAGAAGGGAAATCACCTACAAAAATCAATCCTACGAATGCACATGATTTCAGAACGAAAAATGCTAAACAGTGTTCAGTAGTAATTGCACAAGATCCATTTATTGCGAATCAAGATTTAGCTTATAAAAATTATGCTGCAATTGGTTCTGCATTAGGAATGCTTTCGGTAAGAAAAGTTAATGAAAACTTAGGTTCTGTAGATGTTGTGAATAAGCCAAATTTTGCAAAAGGACAATTGGATTATCCATTAACAAATTCGCACAAAGATTTATGGTTGACTTCATATTTATCTGATGGAACGCTTACAGAATCATTATCAAAAGTTGATTTGAAAACATTGGATACAAAAGGTTATATCTACACAACTTCTTATGAAGGTTATGCTGGTGTTTACTTTTCAAATTCGTGTACAGCAATCGTAAAAACATCTGATTACGCTTACATCGAAAATAATCGTGTATGGAATAAAGCGGCTCGTATTATTCGTCAAACATTAATACCTCGTATCAAATCTACTTTCAAGAAAGATCCATCAACTGGGTTTATCAAAGATAGTACAGTTGCATATTGGATTTCATTAGTGAATAATGCATTAGAGCAAATGCAAAAAGATGATGAAATCTCAGGATTTGATTTTTATATCAATCCAAAACAATATGTAAGTGATGATTCACCTATTAAAGCTAAGGCTCAAGTAGTAATGGATGGAATTGTACACGAGTTTGATGTCGATTTAGGTTTAACAAATGAAATAGCATAATATGTCACAAACAACTATTATAAACAAATTTGGAAAGATGCAGGGATGGAATTCCATTACCATAAATCTTTTAGGGCGTGATGTAGAAGGGATTACTCAAATTTCTTACAATGATTCTATCGAAATGGAAAACGCCTACGGAGGTGGAAAGTTTCCTATAGGTCGTGGTGATGGGAATTATGTTGCTGAAAATCCAAAACTTACTTTATACAAAGAAGAATGGGATGCAATTCAAAGCGCAATTCCTCCAGGATCACGTGTACAAGAAATTGAACCATTTGATGTAATTGTGATTTACAAACAAAAAAGTGGCTTGATTACAAAAGATATCATTCGCAATTGTCAATTTACAGGACGTGGTGTTGAAGCTGCACAAAACGATAAAACATTAACATACGAAGCTGAGTTGATATGTTCGCATGTCGATTGGAACGTAGTTATTTAATCTTTTTCTTTTAATATTTAAAAGGCGTTTAAGCCTTGTTTAAACGCCTTTTTATACTTCTATAGTGTAATGGTAATGCACGTTAGCTTTTCTGCTAAAGGACAAGGTTCGATTCCTTGTAATTGTACTAAAAAATTATAAATATGTCTTACGATTTAGATGCTTTAAAAGCAAAATATGGTAAAAAATTATCTGAATTAACAGTTACAACTTCTGAAGATGAAACTTTTGTTTTTGTACTAAAAAAACCAAGTCGTCATGTAATTGAAGCAGTTTCAGATTTAGAATCTGAGAAAAAAGGACGTGTGGCAGCAGTTAGTAAAATTATGATGACAAACTGCGTTGTTGCAGGAAATATGGAAGCTTTAGAAGATGGTGAAGTTTATTCAACTGTTTTAGAAGAGGTAGGTAAATTATTTACAAAGGCTTCTGCTACTATAAAAAAGCTTTAGCCTCGTCTGAAATAAATCCTGAAGACGGGGAATCAGATCCGCAATGGATAAGGAAAATAAATGCAATTATCAGAGTTGAATTAGGATTAGATCCAAATCAATTGTCAGATAAAGAATGGGCAGAACGATTTAATGATTGGGTTTATGTCCATAGTCTAAAATTAAAATTACAAATAGAACCACAAGAACTTGCCATACTAAAAGCACTTTCGAAAGCATTTTCAAAAAAACAAAATGAGTAATACATCAACAAAATGGATAATTCAATTAATCGACAAGATATCGGCACCTGCTAAAAAGGTGACGAAATCTGTTGATGAAGTTACTCAAGCTGTAGAAGATGTTACGGATGCTGTTCAATTTAATGAACGTGAAACAAAAGAAGCTTTAGTAAATTCAAAACAATATTATGACGAATTAGCTGATAAAGTTAAGGAAGCAGAAAAAGAGGTAAAAGAATTAGGAAAAGCGACAAAAACTTCTGCTCCTGGTCAAATGGGTGCTGAAGTTCAGGAACAGTTTGAAAAAGCTAAGAAAAGAGCAAATAATCTTCGTGAAGCCTTACAAGGTGCTGAAGATGATATTGAACACTTAACAAAAAAATCGAAAGAGTTTGGTCAATCAACGAATGGTTGGGAGAATGTTTCTACAGGAATTAACCAAACTATCGAAATGGTTGATCGTTTGGCAAATGGATTTAATTTTTCAACTGATATTGTTACGCTTCGTTCAGATATTCAACGATTGACTGATACTTCAGGAAAGGAGTTAGATGACTTGACAGCTAAAGCTTATAAATATGGTAAAATCTTCAAAGAAGAACCATATAAAATTGCTCAAGCTGTAAATGCAATGACGCAAGCAAATGGTGGTTCATTTCAAGAAAACTTTGATTTAATTGAACAAGGCTTTGAGAAGGGAGCTGATGCTAATAAAGACATGTTGGATCAGTTGCGTGAATATCCTGGTTTTTTTCGAGAATTAGGTTTAACAAATGCTCAAGCTGTAGCCGTAATGGCTCAAGCTGGTAAAAAAGGAATCTTTTCTGATAAAGCAATTGACTCTTTGAAAGAGGCACAGATGTCAGTTACCGAAATGACAAAAACTCAAGTCGATGCCATTACTGCAATTGGTTTGAAAGTAAAAGATCTTGAAGGTAAAACAGCATTTGATGCAATTAGAATGATTTCTGAAAAAATGAAAGATTCTACTGCACAAGCTCGTCAACAAGTTTTGGCAGATATTTTCAAAGGTGCTGGTGAAGATGCTTCTCGTGCATGGATTGAAGGTTATGCTTCTCTTGATTTAGATCTTAATAAGATTAAAAGTGTTGAAACAGCAAACAAAGGTTTAAAATCTTTTATAGCTGATGTTCAATTATCTGTTAGTAAGGTTGTTGGGGGGGCTGGCGAATACTTACAAGTAATCTCACAAATTGGTCAAGGTGCTTTAGGTTTAATAGGTGTTTATTCAACAGTTAATGGATTAATTGCTTCTAATCGTGCAATCATGGCAACAACTGCTGTTAGTACAGCAGGTGTTGCAACCGCACAAACCGCCGCAACAGTTTCAGCTTTTACATTATCAGGAGCAATTCGTGCTATTGGTGCTGCAATTACAAGTATACCTGTTATTGGTTGGATATTGGCTTTAATTGCTGCTTTGATAGGCTTATTTACCTATTTCTGGAATACTTCAGAAGAGTTTAGAGGTTTCTTTTATGGGATTTGGGAAGTTGTAAAGTTAGTATTTACTAAGATATGGGATTTTCTACAACCAATACTCGAGGCTATTTGGCAGGTTTATAAATCTTATGTTCAGACAATGTGGAATTTTTGGTCTTCTGTTTTTACGTGGATTTATGAAAAAGTGGTTTTAGTCTTCACGAGTATTTACAATACAATAACTACTGTAATAACCAATGTTTACAATTTTATTAAAGCATACTTAAATGTTATTGGAAGTGTTTTTCAAACGGTATTTGGAGGTATTTACGATTGGGTATCAGGAATATTTGATGCCATTTATCAAAAAATAAAAATTGTTTTAGATAAAATTAAACAGGCAATATCTGTAGTAAAAGGTTGGTGGTCAGATTTCAAATCAGAAGCAGGTGAAGCTTATCAAAAAGGTTATGCTAAAGGTAAAAATAAACCTGAAAAAGAAGAAAAATCAAGTATTAATGATTTAGTAAAAGGTAAAGCTCCAACTCTATCTTTTTATAATGATGGTTCTAAACCTGATAAAGAAAAAAAAGGATCTAAAAAGAATGGAACAAAAGAAGGTGACATGAGTATCTCAGGATCTAAAGGTTCTACATCAATCACCATGACAATCAATAATTATTTTACTTCTAAAGGAAATACTGATGTTCGATATTTAGCAGAAGCTGTAGCTTCTAAAATAGGAGATCGTTTAGAAGACGCTATGATTTCAATTGGATAAATTATGAGTTACAACTTACCACATATATTCAGAACAGCATTTGGTATAAATGCTCCAATCTATTTAGCAGATGTTTATTCATCAAATGATAGTAATGGTAAAGCTATTTATTCAGATGTAAGTGTTGTAAAGGCTCAACAAGCTGAAAAATTATCTTGGATGGGTACGCCAATAATGTTTCCTATTGTTTTCAAGGGTGGTACTTATAAAAAGTATAATCCTAAAGGAGAATTAGTAGGGAAAGATTTTCAAGATTTTGATATGCCAGCAACATCATTAGTTGATTTTTCAAGAGCAAAGAATATTACAAGGACTGATGTTTTAGGTAGTAACGGAACAGTAAAAGAAATTTACGGTTTTGATGATTGGAGTATTCGTATTAGAGGGCTTTGTTTGAATGAGCCAAGATTTAGAACAGCTACTGAGCAAAAAGAAAGATTGTTAGAGTTCGAAAATATAGCTGGAAGTATTGATGTATTAGGATCTCTTTTTATTGAAAAAGGAATTCATGCCATAACAATTGAATCAATAGATTTTCAACAAGTGCAAGGTAAACCTGATGTTATTCCGTTTGAGATTCGTGCAATATCTGATGAACCTCTTTTATTAACCTTAGAAGAATTTGAGTAATGACGTTAGCTATGTGTGCTCGGATTACATTTTCGAGAGAAGGAAGAAAGGATATTGTTATTTTAAAACCTTCAGAAATTGAAATTGAATCAAGTTGGAAGTTATTAACAGATACTGCAATTATACGTCTACCTCGCAATGTTCAATACTTTGATAAATTTAAAGTTAAAGAAGTTTTCAGACGAGGTGATTCGGTTAAAATTGAACTTGGCTATGATGGTAATTTATTTACCGAATTTATCGGTTATATAACAGAGGTTTCAGCTTCAATACCAATTGTAATTAAATGCCAAGATGAGATGTTTAAAGTAAAACAAATACCTGTCAATTTTTCGTCAAAATCAATCAAATTAAATGAATTATTAACTAAGATTATTCCTGGTTATTCAATTGATTCAATTGAAGGGTTACAGCTTGGTAAAGTTCGATTTTCAAAAACTAATGTTGGAGCTGTGTTAGATAAATTACAATCAGATTTAAAAATATATAGTTACATAGAACCATTGACGAGAACCATTGTTTCAGGTAAAATATATGCTGATAATTCTGATCATAATATTGTCAATTTTAATTTAGAACGTAATGCGGTCAGTAACGATTTACAGTATAGAAATCGTGAAGATATTACAGTAAAAGTAAACGGAACTTGCGTTGATAAAGGAGTAAAAATAGAATATAGTTTTGGAGATAATCCTGCTGATAAAAATATCGAATGGCAATTTAATGTAAAAACTAAACCTGAATTAGAAGTTCAAGTAAAACGGTTTTATAATGCAAATAAACGTGATGGTTTTGATGGTTCTTTTACTGTATTTGGAATTCCGCGAGTTCAACATGGTTGGAAAGTTAAATTGAAATCAACATTATATCCTGAACGCGATGGAATTTATTATGTAGAAAGTATTTCGAAAACATTCAAGAAAGCAGAATATCGTCAACAAATAAAATTAGGTAACCGATATGGACAGAACGCAGTTAGATAGATTGAAAGAATTGCTCGGATCTAATGCTAAAAATCAAGTTCCTATACAAACCGCTTGGGGGATTGTGAAAGAAGTAGATTGGGAGGAAAAAACGGCTACTGTTCTTGGGTTGATTGATAATCTTGAATATTATGATGTTTCTCTTGGAATAGGAAATACAATTCGAAAACCTAAGATTAATACAAAATGTATAATCGGTTCAATCGGAAATCAAGAGGTAGATAGTTTTTTAATTGATTGTGATGAAGTTGATGAGGTAATTATTAAATCAAAAGAATCTGAAATTCACGTAACAACAGAAGGACTTATTCTAAAAAATGAATCTGTTGAATTAAAAGAAGTTTTGCAAAAATTATTAGAAGAATTAGATAAATCAGTAATTAAAACGCCAAGTGGACCAGGATTATTCTCTGAACAAAATAAGGTTGTTTTTAAACAGCTGAAAAATGATGTTTTAACCCTATTTAAATAATATTTAAAATGCCTTTAAATCAAGAACAATTGAAACAAAACATCATTTCAATACAAGATGAAATGATTAATGCTGAAGATTACGAAGCTTCAAAAGAAATCTACGCATCTAGATTGATGCTTGCTTTTTATGAATTTTTGATGAGCGGTTCTCTAAATATTGTAGGAACTTCAGCTCAAGGTGCTTTTACAGGAACTGCAAAATTTGATGGATAATGAAAGATATAAAATTAGACGAAAATGATGATATCGCTTTTTTAAGTGGTGATTTTCAAATAGACGAAAGTACACTTCAAGAAGTAGGTATTATACTCGGATTAACTCAAGGAAATTTAAAAGAGTTTCCAACACTTGGAGCTAATTTATATCAATTAATTAATAGTAAGGTTTCACAAAACGAAATTAAGCAACGTGTAATGATTCATTTAGCAAAAGATAATAAAAATTATGATGAGGTAAAAGATTACATGCAAATAAATACTAAAACATTATGAAAGAACTCATCGCACAACATTTATCAGAATTAGTAACTGGAATTATAGCTGTCGTTGTTGGTTGGATTGGAAAATCTAAAATGTCAAAGAAAGTTGAAGATGCAGAATTAACCAAGCATATTCAAGGTATTTATAAAGATATGATTGCTGATACTGATCGGATGATTGATAATAACACGAAGGAAATAACAGAATTGAAATTGAAGTTAGCAGAACAAGAAGCATATTGGCAGAAGAAAATTCAAGAAGTTGAATCAAAATGGTCTAATAAATACAATGCGATTCAACGTGAAAATAATGTGTTGAAAAAAAGAATATCTGAACTCGAAAAACATTAATCATGCAAATCAAAATCCTACATAACCAAACGCTTTTAGATATTTCCATTTATCTATTTGGAACTGCAAATGGAGCAATGTCATTAGCAATTGCGAATGACATTAGTTTAACGGACGATTTGGAGGTTGGAACAATATTACAAGTTCCTGAAAACACAGATTTTGGACAACGATTGATCGCAGAATATTTCCAAAATAAAGGATTGAAACCTGCAACAGGAATAACGACAATTGAAAAAGAAATAGAAACGCCTTCAGGAATTGATTACTGGGCTATTGAAGTTGATTTTGAAGTACAATAATTATGAGTGTAGAAAATTATCAAAAAGAAATGATTACAGCGAAAACATCTAATTCAAATTTAGATGGGTTAACGTCAACTTCAAAAACGTCTGTTTGGCGAATGATGTTGTATATCATGGCTTTTTCAGTTGAGCAATTAGCACAATTATTTACAGTGCATCGCTCAGAAATTGACGCAAAATTTTTAAATCAAAAATCGCATCGTTTACCTTGGATTCAATCTTTGTATTTGAATTTTCAGTACGGGTTTGAATTAATAAAAGAAAAGGATCTATTCGATAATACAGGAGCAACTACTGAAGAAATTGAAGCTTCAAAAATAATCAAATATTGTGCAGTAAATGAAACTGCAAATGAGCGTGAAGTGATCATAAAAATAGCGACTGAAAAAGATGATGTTTTATCGCCTTTAGAGATTGACAAAATAGAAGCTATATATGAATATACAAAACGTGTAAAGGGAGCTGGTGTCCCATATACGATTATCAATTATTTACCAGATCGATTAAAGTTGAATATTCGTGTATTTCGTGATCCATTAGTCATCAATGCAAATGGAATGGATATTACTTCGGCTGAATATCCAATCCCAAAAGCATTACAGGAATTTATGAAAGAATTGCCATTTAATGGTGAATTACGCATTCAGGATTTAGCCAATAAATTGGAAGCGGTTACAGGAGTTAATTTGGTTTCGGTTGATTTAGCTCAATCATGTTGGATTAATGCTACAACTAATAACTACGGCGATTGGACAACAATCGACGTTCGTCGAATACCTGAAAGTGGCTATTTCACAATCGAAAATTATAACGATATACGCTATGAAGTTTAACATTGATTTTAATAAGCTCGTGGTTTTACTGTTGCCTACTTTTATGAGGCAACCTCGAATCATCGCTTATTTACGTTCGGCAATAGCTCCAGTAGTTAGCATTCATTATAATTTTTTAGTCAAACGAAATGATGATCATTATAAGTTAGATCACAATTGGCAGGTATGTTATTTAGAAGCTGCTTTGAATGATCGTTTTGATATTTCGGAACGACGTATCAAAATAGTTGAGGGAGATCGATTTGAACGAAAATACATCTATACAGAAGGTGAAAAAAAACCAAAATATTTAGGAACTCTTTTCATTCGTCCAAGTTCCGATTATGGCGATGATAGTTTCGATTTTACGGTCGATATGAATGGCGTAAGTGCGAATATATATGATATAGAAGCACAGGTAAAATTTTACAAGTTAGAAGGGACACGATTTAACGTAATAAATTTAGGATAGATGAATAGAATAAATATACAGCAAACAGGAGGTTTTCCTCTTGAAACAGATACACTTAATGCGATGCAAAATGCGTATGATATTTTTAATTCATTAGGAAATATCATTGCTCCATTAGCCATTATTAAAGGTTGCGAAATTTTAGGAAATAGCGTTGCAAATGGTGTGGTATATATCAATGGTGAAGTCGTAGAATTTCGTGGTGGACAAGCGGGCGCAACAGTTATTATTCGAGAAGAAACGCAAAACAAAAACTTTGAGAATGGCGAAAACAAATTAGTTTATCGTACACGTTATGCAACATTTGGATCAAGTGTACAAACGACAAATTACAATTGGACTGACTTTCACCGACCAATGTCAATCAAAGAAATTCAAAAACGATTGATGCCTGTAGGTTGTATTGTATTGGATTATTACGGAAAGATTGAAGATATACCTGCTGGTTATCAATTATGCGACGGAACGAATGGAACACCCGACCTTCGAGGAATGTTTATCGTTGGTTATGATCCTGAAAATGCAGATTATAAAACAATTGGAAATACAGGCGGTGCAAAAGAAGTAACGTTAACAACCGATCAAATGCCAAAACATAAACATAGTGGTAGTACTTCAACAGATGGAGAACATGCACATAGTTATACAGCGGTAACTTATGGTGGAAATAATAATTTCAACCGTGGTTCTAATGGTCAAGATTATAACGGAACTACAAGTCGATCAGGAAATCACTCACATACTTTTGAAACAAATGAAGTCGGAGGTAGTCAAGCACACGAAAATAGACCGCCTTTTTATGTATTGGCGAAAATAATGTATAAAGGTTAATATTATGGCTTTAGATAATAATACACAAATTACTGATAGAAATACAATTAATAATTGGTTTAAAACAGGTTTAAAACCAAATCAACAACAATTTTGGTCTACGTGGGCTTCTTTTTGGCATAAGTCAGATACATTACCAATTGGATCAATTAAAGGGCTTGGTGATTTGATTGACGGTAAAGCTGAAGAAAATCACACGCATGATATTTACGCGACAAATGATGCTACTTCGTTAAATTCTGAAAATGTAACAGCTTGGAAAAAGAAATTAGGAGTTGCTGATTTGAAATTTGATGACAAAGCAATTACAATTACACAAGATTACGCAGATTTTGGTTTACAAACTGGTGCAACTATCAATGCATTTAATAATGCGATTTACAGCGAAGTAGCGAAAAAATTAGATGTGCCGACAGAAAATGCAACGAATGAATATGTAATTCTTGGTGATGGATCTACAACACCTAAAGGCGATTTAGGAAAAAACTTTGCTAATACCGATTTGGTTGTAACTACCAATCGTAAACATACAGGAACTGCAAGTGTTGAGTTTGGTTTTCCTTTCAATTGTTCAAATCCTTCAATTCGTTATTCAGGAATATTAGACAAAAGTACCGATGCAACATTCAATGATTTGTTAGGTGTTGACAGTAACGGAAATACTGCTAAAGTAGGACTTAATGCTGTGACAAATGCGATGTCGAAATCTACAGATGCTCAGAAAGAAGCTTTTAGATTAGCGAGTAGAAAAACAGGAGAAACATATAGTACAGGACAACCTAGAATTGATTTCATTAATCCACCTATCATTGATAAAACTAAACCCTATGTACAATATGTTTCACTAATTGGATTAAACTTATTTCTTCCAAATGGTTCATATATTAACGTTTATAAGAAATCCGATGATAGTTTTTATAAAACTATTATAGATTTTCAAGTTAATCAAAGTCAAACGGGTATTGTAACATTTGGAGAAGACTTTTCTGAATGGTTAACAGGTGAATATTATTTTACAATTTATAATTCATTAAGTAATACTGTATCAATTCCTAATAAGAATAAGATACTTATTTTATCTGAGAATGTAGAAAATTTACCAATTCCTAACTTAGAATTTGAAAGCAATAATTCTTCATTAATTTTTACAGGTAATTCAACTAATATTATTGGTACAGTTTTTAATGCAAAATCTATAACACCTATAATAACATCTCAAGATGTTTTAGACGGTGTAGGTGTTGAAATATCCTTTAATTACTCAGGTAAATCTTGGGGTAGATTCCCCTCACGAATTGCATTAGGTTTAGTCTTACCTGATAAAACTATTAATGATACAATTATAGATTTAGGTGTAATTAGTAATACCAATGCTGTGCTAATGTCTGTTCCTGAAAATATAAATTCAGGTGAAGCTATAGTTGGTAATCCTACAAATACTGTTAGAAATTTTAAAGTTTTTATTGCTATGAAAAATGGTGTAGCTACTATATTTTGTACAGAATCAAAGCATATATCAACAGTTCTATTTAGCTATGTATCTGACATGTATTTTAAATTTGCCTTAGTAGATCCTTCTACAGGTAATGATGGAGGTAGCTTAGGACTATCAGGAATTACTAGAAAAATTAGATTATAATAAAAAAAACTACTACCAATACAAATAATCATGTACGAAGTAAGACAAAAAATTAGTAATCATCCTGTTCTCGCAGATTTAGAGAGAGATGTTGTGGTTTACAGAACCGCAGATAATATGGATGTCAAACAAATGCCTATTTCAGCACGAATAGAGCATTTCAAAGATGTTGAAGGTGTAAGAACACTTTTACCTGAGTTCACAAGAGAGGTCAAAGATTGGATAGTTAGTAATGATTATCAAATCAAACAACGAGATAAACAAAATCAACCTGTTTTGGACGAGGAAGGAAACGAAATAAAAGTTCCTGCATTCAACGCTTATCAAGCCTTGATTTTTCAAGCGTTAGAACCTATCCTAAAACAAGGTATTCTGAATGATGATTCTGAATTAAAAAGATTTGATTGATGAATTTCGTTTTAGTCATATTAGCGAAATTGCTGTACATCGCTATTTCACCGATTAATTTCATCTATGTGATTTTCATTAAAAAACGGTTCTCATGGAAGCGTCTTAACGGCTATTTCCGTGAAAATGCGGTATCGATAGACAGGTTTGGAAACTCGCAATACAGATCGTTGTTTAATGCTTGGTTTGTTGCAGAAAAAGGTTATCACCATGGGAATATCAATGAAACGATTTCAAGTGTATTGGGTAAAAACGAATATTTTGGCACGCTAACCAAAACAGGAAAAGTGTTAGTTTCTATTCTCAACTTCATAGATAAAGACCATTGCGCCAAGTCAATCGACTGGGACGTTAAATAGCATTTAAAAACATTTTAAAATCTAACAAATTACACTCGTAAAACTTACGAGTGAGGATAAACTTATTTTAAAAATTTAATATGAAAACAGGAAAAAAAGGACTTGACCTTATCAAGGAATATGAAGGTTTTTACGCTAAACCTTACTTAGATCCGATTGGTATTCCAACCATTGGATATGGTGCTACTTATTACCCTAACAAAGTAAAAGTAACCATGAAGGATAAACCATTGACAGAAAAACAAGCATCTGACTTATTAGTCCAAATGTTAAAGGTCTATGAAAATCAAGTCGCTTTATTGGTGACAAAACCAATCAATCAGAATCAATTTGACGCGCTTGTTTCATTTACATACAATGTAGGTGCTACTAATTTAAGTAAGTCAACATTGCTGAAAAAACTGAATGTCAATCCAAACGATAAATCTATTGCAGATGAGTTTGAAAAATGGAATCGCGCTGGTGACAAAGTGTTACGAGGTTTAACAAAAAGACGTAAAGATGAAGCAGCTTTGTATTTTTCTTAGTTTGTTGATAGGGACATTGATGTATTTCTCAAATTGCGCAACGAAGCGCAAAACGAAAGATGTAGAACAGGTAAAGGTTGAAAGTGAAAAATCAATCGTTAATGATTCTTCAGTAAACCTCCAATTGCAGAAATCAACTTATGATTATTTGCAAAACTATTCTAAGAATGAAACGCTATTGCAGAAGCTCGGTTTAACGTATGCTGGTAAAACGAATGAGGATAAAGGTAAAGTTTCTTTAAAACAAACAGAAAACGGCTTAGAACTCGATATACAAGGCGCAATTGCTATGGCGTTGGAGAAAGAACAATCGAAAGATGAAAATATATCATTTCAAAAAGTTATCAGTTTAGTTGATTCGGTTTATTCTGTTCGATTACAGCAAGATTTAAAGCAACGCGAACAGCGTCTAATTGATAGTTTTAAATCCAATACCGAAAAAGAGAAAACCGATGTAAGTATTTGGATTTATGTCCTCATCGGAGTGGTTATAAGTTTAGTCATCTTCTTTGCATGGCTTAATAATCAAATCAATAAACTTAATAAAATAGGAGGAAAATAAAGTCCTCCGAAAATTAAATACCTCTCACAGTAATTTAATATTAAAGCATAAAGCTCCCATTCGGAGGACGTAAGTCTTCTTGATGGGAGCTTTTATATTTTTTACTGTGAGAGCTACAAATTTATAAATATAAATCGAAATAAAAATGAAAAATTACACGCAAAGTCCATTGCCTTTTCAAGGTCAAAAGAGAAAGTTTTTAAACCATGTAAAAGAAGTTTTGGCAAATAGTTCAGAAGATGCAACTTATGTTGATTTATTTGGAGGCAGCGGTATTCTAAGTCATACTGTAAAACAACTAAAACCAAATGCTAAAGTTGTATATAATGATTACGACGACTTTAGTAAACGATTGGCTTCAGTTGCTCAGACAAATGTATTGTTGGGTAAAATTCGAGCAATTACAAAAGAATTACCGAAAGATAAATTAATACCTGAAGTACATAAATTGAAATTATTAGAATTGATTAAAGATGAAGAATGTAGATTGGGATATGTTGATTATATCACTTTATCCAGTTCATTATTATTTAGTGCAAAGTATGTTACTAATTACAACGATTTAACCAAACAAACCTTTTATAACAATGTACGTCAAAGTAATTATGTGACTGATGATTATTTGGCTGGAGTAGAAATAGTTCATCAAGACTATAAAGAATTGTTTGATCATTACAAAGATTTGAAAAATGTAGTTTTTTTAGTTGATCCACCATATTTATCAACAGATTGCTCAACTTACAACAGTAATAATTATTGGAAATTAAAAGATTATTTGAATGTTCTGGACGTATTAGTGGATACAAATTACTTGTATTTTACATCCAACAAAAGCCAAATCGTTGAACTTTGTCAATGGATGGAAGACAGAACCTCTATTGCTGAAGTAAATCCATTTAATGGCTCTACAACAGTTTGTATCAACACAACCCTTAATCATTCTGCCAAGTATACCGATATGATGTTGTATAAGTTGGATTTATAACAAAACTTTTATTGTTTGGTGGTTAAAGTTTGATATATTGGGCGGAAATAATATAATATGGAATTGAAACTATATGATTTAAAATCATTCTGGGTATATGAATTAAAGGATTATTGGAATTTAAGTGAGCATCCATTATATATCAAATTTGAAAGTAAAACTATTAAACCTTACTTTAGAATAAATGAAGATGAATTTGAAGGGGCTACAGCTATATATAGTATTACTGGTTTTGTAAGATATTACGGACAATTTGATTGGTTAATGAAGTCAAAGAATAAAAAAGATTATGTAATTGATTATACTCAATCTATGATTAATATACCATGGACTCATTTAAAATAATATTAAAAGCCGTTTAAATGTATTTTAAACGGCTTTTGTATTTGTGGAAAGTTTTGTGATTTTATTATACATTTCGTTTTGAAATTCTGTACTTTTCGTTTTGCGGATTATACAATTTTTAACAACTTTTTTTATTTGCTCTTCTTTATTCGGTTACGCTCAATCTCGAGTTATTATAGAACCTTCTAAAGAATATGTTCAGCATTTGAATGCCGCAAAATCTCATAAACTTGAGCTAATTGATGGTGATAAAAAGTTGAATAAATACATCAATCAAGGTAAATTGGTTAAAATAAAACAACGTGGTTATGGTTGGCGAGTTGGTGATTTAACGCATAGTCATTCGTATCTTATTCCAAAAGGTCGAGATATTTTGACAAGTATTGCAAGAGATTTTGTAAAAACAACAGGTCAAAATTTTTTCGTTGTTACATCAATGACACGAACGCTACATGATCAAAATCGTTTGAGAGGAATTAATAAAAATGCTTCTTCTAACGATAGTTCGCATAATTTTGGTGCTGCTTTTGATATTTCTTATGTTAGATTTAATCATAAAATTACACCTGATTCTAAACTAGAAAAAGAGTTAGAACAAGTACTAAAAAATTATGTCAGAACAGGCAAAATTTACTACGTAAAAGAATCTAAAATTAGATGTTTTCATATTATCGTTCGGAATTATTAAATTCTGAACGATTTTTTTTTGTTTGCAAATAATAACTATACAATAGCCCTATAAATACAAACAAACTACAAAAACCAAATAAGTTTGACATTCCAAATAAACTGATAACACCACCAATTAGAGGACCTGTAATTCCCAATGAAATATCAATAAACAATCCGTACGCAGCTAAAGCAGCTCCTTTACTATTATCCGAAACCAAAGCAACTGCCTCTACTCCCATCGCAGGAAAAACCAAAGAAAAACCAATTCCTGTAATGCCTGCACCTATAAGAGCGATAAAAGAATTTGGCGCACTAAAAAGAATTAACAAACCTATCGTTTCGACTATCATGCAAATAATTCCAACTTTTAATCCTCCTAATGTATTAATTGAACTATTAAAAAATAATCGTCCTACGATAAATAATAAGCTGAAAACACTTAAGCATAAAGCTGCATTCGACCAACTATAAAAGTCGTAGTAAAGTGTTATAAAATTGGAAATTCCTCCAAATCCAAGACCTGCAAGTGCTAAACAAATTCCAAAAGGAGCAACTGTTTTCAATACACTTATAAATGGTTGCGGAACTTTTGAAACTGCAGTTAATATATTTTCTTTATTTCTAGCTAAAAAATAACCTATAATCGCACAAACAATACTAAACAAACCAATAAAACCAAGCCCAAAATATTGATTTAAGATGACTCCCAATGGCGCTCCAATTGCCAATGCACCATAACTTGCAACACCATTATAAGAAATCGCTTTCGCTGTATGTTGTTGTCCAATTTTTAAAATTGCCCAGTTTATCGGACTTCCACCTACCATTCCTTCTGCTGCACCAGTAACCAATCTCGCAAATACAAGAATAGCTAATGACAGAAAATGATTGTTTCTTGTAAAGTAACAAAAGTATAATAAAACTCCAGCTAAAATAAACAAACTCATACTTAATAAAACGGCTGGTTTAGGACCTTTTGTATCTACAATTTTTCCCGCATAACCTCTCAATATAAAAGTTGTCACATATTGCAAACTAATTACAATACCCGCCACAAGCTCGGTAAAACCTAATGTTTTTGTAATAAAAATAGGTAAAATAGCCAATGGCAAGCCTATCAGTAAATAACCTATAAATGAAAAACTTACATAACCTATAATTTGCATGAAAATTTGTCGTGAACTCATGCTTAATTTCTCTTCCATAACATAATGCAATCGGTTGCAAATTTAGACTATTTAATAATGAAAGGCAATTATTCATCCATTATTAACTTTGAAAATATGTTATTCTTATTTACTTAAATTTAATCTTTACTTATTGTTGTGTTAATCCGAAACCCGCATAAAATATAGAATTTTAGCATCTACAAAACAAGAGATTCACACAATGAAAAAAATCGTATTATCGCTGGTATTATTTGGAAGTTTTTATACTTCTGTCAACGCTCAACAACTTGCTAAAGGAATTGTTTTTGAAGATAAAAATCAAAACAACAAATTCGATAAATCTGAAAAACGTTTATCGAATGTACAAGTTAGTAACGGAAAACAAGTTGTTTCTACAAATGATAAAGGAGAATATCAAATCGAGATTGACAACGAAACTATTTTGTTTGTCATTAAACCAACAAATTACAAAGTTCCGACAAACGAATTCAATCAGCCGCAATTCTACTACATCAACAAACCTAATGGTTCTCCAAAATTAGAATATGCAGGTTCTTCTCCGACTGGAAACACTCCAAAGAGTATTGATTTTGCTTTAATTCCTACAAAGGAAAACGAAAAATTTTCGGCTTTAATTTTTGGTGATCCTCAAGCTTATACAGAAGAAGAAATCGAATATTTCTCTAAAGGTGTAATTGACGATGTTAAAGGAATTAAAGGAATGGAATTCGGACTTTCTTTAGGAGATTTGGTTGGTGATGATTTGAATTTGCATCCATCTTATATAAAAACTGTTTCGAAAGTTGGTTTGCCTTGGTACAATGTAATGGGAAATCATGATATGAATTATGATGCAAAAGAAGATCAATATTCGGATGAAACGTTCGAGAAAAATTTCGGTCCAAATAATTATTCATATAATATTGGTAAAGCACATTTTATTGTTTTAGATGATATTTTATATCCTGATCCTCGCGATGGAAAAGGATATTGGGGAGGTTTCCGTCCTGATCAATTAGAATTCATTAAAAATGATTTAAAATTTGTTCCAAAGAATCATTTAATCGTTTTAGCATTTCATATTCCGTTGCGTGACACACGTCCAGAAGATAGAAATCAATTATTCGAATTATTAAAAGATTACCCAAATACAATTTCAATGTCTGCTCATACACATTTCCAAGAACAGATTTTTTATGCAAATCAAGATGGTTGGCAACAACAAAAACCTCATCACGAGTACAATGTTGGAACAACTTCTGGTGATTGGTATTCGGGACCGAAAGATGCAAAAGGAGTTCCGGCTTCTACGATGCGCGATGGTACACCAAAAGGTTATGCCTTTTTGCATGTAGATGGTAATCAATATAAATTTGATTATAAAGTTGCAAATTCACCAAAAGAAAAACAAATCGACTTGTACCACACAAAAAAAGTAAAAGAAGGTAAACGCAATCGTGCTTTTTTATATGCTAATTTCTTTATGGGACATGAATCAAATAAAGTTGAATATCGCGTAAATAATGGTGAATGGAAAGGGATGAATTGGGATCCAACAGTTGATTACAATTATATGGAAACCATCATGAAAATTGATAATGCAGAAATTACAAATATTGGTAACAGACCTTCTGCTCCAGAAATTTCGAAACATATTTGGTCTGTTCGTTTACCGAATAAGTTAAAAGTTGGAACTTATCCAATTGAAGTTCGCGCAACCGATTTGTACGGAAACACTTTTTCAGAAAAATCTTCTTTCGAAGTTATTAAATAACCGTTTTATACACATCTTGATGAGCCACTTCAAAAGAAGTGGCTTTTTTAAATAAAATATTTTACAATTTATTCATGTTAAATAAAAATCAATAAACCATTAATCAGATGTAAAACTAATATCAAGACCTCTATTTTAGTAATGTTTACTTAAAAATCTCTTAATCCTGAGTTAAACAACTTCATAAACAGAAGTTCTAGTTTTGTTAAAATTTTTAACACATAAACATTTCATTTTTACAGTCATGAAGCAATTAAAATTACCACTACTTCTACTAGGTGGATTTTTAAGTTTACACGCCAATGCTAAAACTTATACCGAAACAGATTATCATCAATCGATTTCTCAAGATCAAAATCCAATCAAAGGTCAAATCGTTGATCAAAACGGATTAGGAGTTGCAGATGTAGAAATCATCATCAAGGGAACATCTTTTAAAACATTTACAGACGGAGATGGTTTTTTCGAATTTGTTTCAGTAAATGTTGCTCATCCAACATTATTGGTAAATTCATCTCAACACAAATTTATTGAATACACACCGAAAGATATTTCTCAAGTAAAAATTACTTTACAAGAAGAATCTAACCAACTGAATGAGGTAATTGTAACTGCTTTAGGGATAAAGCGAGAGCAGAAAAAATTAGGATTTGCTCAACAAAATATAGGTTCAGAAGAACTTGCAACAGCAGAAGCGAATAACTGGTCTTCGGGATTGAAAGGAAAAGTAGCTGGTCTTAATATTATTTCTGGAGGAAATGGACCAATCAATTCTCAACAAATTATTTTACGCGGAGCAAATTCAATCGATCAATCAAAAAATTATGCTTTAATTGTCATTGATGGTGTTCCAATGAGCACAGAAATGACTTCTTCTGGAAACAATACTGCTTACATGGGCGATGATTCTCCCATCGATTTTGGTAATGGTATTTCTGATATCAATCAAGCGGATATCGAAAGTGTAACCGTTTTAAAAGGTCCTGCTGCAGCGGCGCTTTATGGAAATAAAGCTGCAAATGGAGCTTTAATTATAACAACAAAATCAGGTAAAAAAGGTAAACAATTAGGTTTAGAATATAAATCAACTGTAGCTATTGACGTTATTAACAATTGGCCAGATTTTCAATATGAATATGGTCAAGGAACTGGAAAAAGTTTCGATAAAAACGGTAATCCTTATTACTCATATCAAACCTCAGCAGATGGACCAAATACAGGAAGTACTTCTTCTGCATTCGGTCCAAAATTTGACGGACAATCATTTTTTCAATATGACCCTAATTTAGAAAAACAAGGGGCTGAAAGAACTTTATGGCGTGCGTATAAAGATAATAGAAAAGGGTTTTGGCAAACTGGTTTCACTTTCAGTAATGCAGTTACACTTTCTGGTGGAAATGACAAAGGAAGTATGAGAGCTTCTATTGGGCATCAGAAAAATAGCTGGATTATGCCAAATACAGGCTACGAGAATTATACTGCAGCTATTAATGGAAATTATCAAGTGAGTGATCGCATCAAAGTTTCGACAGCTTTAAACTATACTCGAAAAACAAGTGATAATTTACCAGGAACTGGTTACAATAATGGATCTATAGCCTATTTTATGATCTTCCAAAATCCAAACGTAGATTTAAATTGGTACAAACCAATTTGGCAAAAAAATTACGATGGTGTAAAAATGATTCGCCCGTATAGTTCATACATGGACAATCCTTATGCAATTGCTTACGAAGCGGTTAATCCAATGAGTAGTAATCAGATTGTTGGAAATATTAGAGCAGATTTTAAATTAAGCAATAAATTAAGCTTAATGTTACGTCCTGCAATTAATACCTATACACAATTGCGCGAACAAAAACGTCCATTTGATATGAATCGTACGCCGAATGGATATTACAAAAGACAAGACATTTCTAAAACTGAAACAAATATCGATTTCTTATTGACTTATACAGATAAATGGGGCGATTTTGGTTTCAATGCAAATGTTGGAGGTAATAGAAAAAATTATGAATACAGAAATTTAACGGCTTGGGTAAATGGTTTAGCTTCGCCTGGAGTTTATAAACTTTCGAATGGATTAACTTCTCCTTTTGCAAGAACGTATGACTCTAATTTAAAAGAAAATTCATTATATGGAATGGCTTCGTTTGGTTGGAAAGATATGATTTTCGTTGATTTTACAGGTCGTAACGACTGGAATTCTTCTGTTGCAGTAAAATATAGTTCATTCTTTTATCCTTCAGTTTCTTCTAGTTTTATACTGTCAGATTTATTCAAAATAAAAGGACCTATTAATTACTTAAAATACCGTTTATCATTTGCAAAAGTTGGTAACGGAGGTACAACAGGTTGGACAAATAGATATTACGATCAAAGCGATTTTACAGCTTCTGCAGTAGTACCTGGAAGATTATTTAATCCTGATATTAAACCTGAATCTACAACATCATGGGAAACTGGTTTCGAGGCTTTATTATTTAAGAAAAGATTAAGCTTAGATTTTACAGTTTATCAACAAAGTACAAAAAATCAAATCTTCGAATTACCAAATGATATCACAACTGGCTATTCAAGAAGAGTTGTAAATGGAGGAGAAATTGAAAACCGTGGAATTGAAATAGCAGCTACGTATTCTCCAATTAAAAGTAAAGATTTTGAATGGAAAATGATTGGAACTTGGGCTAAAAACGAAAACAAAGTAAAATCTTTAGTCGAAGGAATAGAAGGTGATCAAATGATTCTTGGTCAATCTGGAACAGTTTATCAAATTGCAAAAGTTGGCGGTTCTTCTACAGCTCTATATGGTGAAAAATTTGTAAGAAACGAAGCGGGACAAATCATTTATGATGCAAAAACAGGTGTTCCACTTAAAAATGGATTAATAGAATATGTTGGAGACGCAACACCTAAATGGAGAGCAGGTTTCACAAATGAAATCAAATTCAAAACATTGCGTTTCAGTTTTACATTAGACGGACAATATGGTGGAATTGTCTATTCACAAACTTATCACAAAATGATGGAGCAAGGAAAATTGGCAGATTCTTTACCTGGTCGAGAAGATGGTTACATCATTGGAAATGGTGTTGTATTGAATGCTGACGGAACTTATTCTCCAAATACAACAAAAGCTGATGTGGCAACTTATTATGCTGAATATAATCGTCGTGCTAATGTAGAATCTAATTCATTCGAAGCTTCATATTTAAA
Organism: Empedobacter sp. R750; assembly: GCF_030324345.1. Classification (NCBI taxonomy): domain Bacteria; kingdom Pseudomonadati; phylum Bacteroidota; class Flavobacteriia; order Flavobacteriales; family Weeksellaceae; genus Empedobacter; species Empedobacter sp. R750. The sequence continues at coordinate 57,140 of NZ_JACAGF010000010.1, forward strand.
ATTAAGAGATGTGAGTTTAACATTTGATTTTCCTAAAAGATTATTATCAAAGACAGGTTTACAAGCGTTGTCATTAACAGTTTACGGACGCGATTTATTCACGATTAGTGATTTTCCTTTATACGATCCAGAAACAGCATCATTAAATGGAAACACTTATGTACCTGGAGTTGAAATGGGACAAATGCCATCAACAGCAACGTATGGAGTAACCTTAAAAGCTTCATTATAATTTACAACATTCAATTTATTAAAATGAAAAAGATTTCAATTCAACTATTTTTTGCCTTCACTATAATTTCAACTGTTTTCTCTTGTACAAACGATTTTGAGAAAGCGAATGAAGATCCAAACTTAATCACAGAAATTAATTCTGGTTCAGTTTTAAACCCTGTTCTTTATGATTTGGCTGAAAATAATGTTTTAAAAAACTACGATATTACCGCTCAACTGATGCAAGTTCATATTCCTTATCCAAGTAATGCTATGGGACTTCATCGTTATGATGTAACAACAGGAACGGGAAATTCTACTTGGAATAATGCCTACACAAATCTTGTTAATTTGGAGGAAATGCTAAAAGTTTCGCAAAAAGCTGGAGATGTCAATTATCAAGCAATTGCATTAACGCTTCGTTCTTTAGTTATTTCAAATTTGACTGATATGTTTGGCGATGTTCCTTTTTCTCAAGCAGCCAAAGCAGAAGAAGGAATTACAAAACCAAAATTTGATACGCAACAAGATATTTATAAGCAATTATTAAATGATTTAGAAAAAGCAAATCAATTATATGTAACTAATTTAGGTCTAAAATATGGTACAGATATTTTATTCCCAAGTAGTGAAAAAAACATCAATATAACACGTTGGAAAAAATTCACAAATTCTCTTAAAATGAGATTATTATTAAGAATTTCGAATCGTGATGCATCTGCCTTAACAGAACTTAAAAAAATAATTGATAATCCGACAACTTATCCTATTTTCGAAAGTGAATCAGAATCTGCTATTTTACAAATTTCTGGTTTAGCACCAAGTTTATCTCCTTGGCCAAGAGCACAAGATTATAGAGATAGCAGAACATTCACAACATTTTTTATAGATAAAATGAATGAAACGAATGATCCTCGTTTACCAATTTTAGTCAATAAAGCTTCTAATTTGGATGGTTCTTCATTAGGTTACAAAGGAGTTCCTGCAGCTTACGAAGGAAATAGTTCTGATTACAAATTCAATCCGTCATCTCCTAACAATGCAATTGTTGTCGCTCCAATGAAAATTCCATTAATGACTTATGCAGAAGTTGAGTTTATAAAAGCTGAAATGGCTCAAAAAGGTTTAGTTGGTGATGCAAAAACTCATTATGATAAAGCTGTAAAAGCCGCAATACAATTATGGACGAATATCGAGCCAACTGCTGAATTTATGGAGCAAGAAAAAATTAAATACAACAATACGTTAGAACGTATCATCGATCAAAAATATTTTGCTTTATTCTTTACAGATTACCAACAATGGTTTGAATATAAAAGAACTGGTTTTCCAAAATTACCGACAACTTCTACCATGTTGAATGATAAAAAAATGCCTCGTCGTATGCTTTATCCAACAAGTGTTAGAAATTATAATCCAGAAGGCTATCAAAATGCACTTCAACAAATGGGACCAGATAACATCAACACGCGTGTTTGGTGGGATGTAAATTAATTGCATACATTCCACATTTAATAGAAAACGACCTTGTAATTAAGGTCGTTTTCGTTTTATTTGTATCTTCACTAAAAATATTTATGCATATCGAAGAGTTAAGAGAGTTTTGTTTAGGACTTCCATTAGTCGAAGAAAAATTTCCTTTTGATCAAACTACTTTGGTTTTTTATATCGCTGGAAAAATGTTTTGCCTTTGTGATATTGACGATTTTGATTCTGTAAATATCAAATGTGATCCAGATAACGCAATCGAATTACGTGCAACTTTCGAAGCTGTAATTCCTGGTTATCACATGAACAAAAAGCATTGGAATACCGTTAAAATTCATCAAGATGTAAAAGACGTTCAAATCAAAGAATGGATAAAAGATTCTTACAATTTAGTCATCTTAACTTTACCAAAATCCAAACGTCCTGAGTTACTTAAAGAATAATTTAAACTTAATTCTTAATATTTTTAGGTTATTTATATAGATATTATCATCTTTGTCTTTCAATGGGGTGCTAAAAAGCTGAGAATATACCCAAGAACAATTTTGTTCTATACCTGATCCAGATAATGCTGGCGGAGGAATTGATGTTAGCAATAACTTCTATCTCCTCATCAAAACAAATTATGATGAAGGAAATTATTTTACAAACAACTTGGCTCGAATGGCTGGGTGTCACTTTTTCTATTTTTCAAGTCGTATTGGCGAGATTCAACAATCCAAAAAATTATTTATTTGGAATTGCAGGAATTACATTATCGCTTTTCGTCATGTTCAATTCTAAGCTATATGCCGAATTCACACTCAATATTTATTATTTAGTAATGAGCATTTATGGCTGGTTGTATTGGAAATTTGGACAACAAAAACACGAAATTGAAATTACGAAAACCAACAAAAAAGAATGGGGAATTGTCACAGGAATTGTCTTAAGTAGTTTTACCATTTTTTATTTAGCACTCACACATTTCACCGATTCTGACGTTCCTATTTGGGATTCAGTTGTAAGCGCATTTGCTTGGGCAGGTATGTGGTTAATGGCAAAACGTAAACTCGAAAATTGGATTTTGTTGAATATTAGTAACATTATTTCAATTCCATTAATGATTCACAAAGATTTGTATCTATACGCTATTTTATCGTTGATTTTATTCTGCGTTGCGATTTCTGGATACTTTAATTGGAGAAAAATTTTGAACGAAAACAATGCTTGATATTCCCAAACTTAGACAAGAATTATTGAATAAAGAATCCTTTAATCAAGTAGTTCTCGATCATATTTACACTCAAAATTGGTTGAATATTTGGGTTCCTAAACAATACAATGGACTTGGTTTACATTTTTCCGAAGGATTAAAAGTTTTACAATCTGTTGCTAAAATTGACGGAAGTTTAGGTTGGTTTATAACGCTTTGTAGTGGTGCAAATTATTTTTCTCGAAATCTAAAACCTGATGTTGCTTCTAATTTATTCTCTTCACAAAAAACGTGTTTTGGAGGAAGCGGAATGCTTGGTGGAACTGCTGAAAAAGTTGGAGATAAATATATCATAAACGGTTTGTGGCATTATGCAACTGGCGCTCCTTATCTCACTCATTTTACATTAAATGCGAAAATAATCGAAGATGGAAAAGAGATTTTGGATGAAAATGGTGAACCAAAGTTTTTGTCATTTATTTTAAATCAATCTCAAGTTAAATTAATTTCAACTTGGAAATCAATGGGAATGGTTGCAACATCTTCTCATAGTTTTGAAGTAGAAAATGAAATCGTTCATCAAGATTATAGTTTCATTTATAATGAATTTTATAGTGATGATTTGGTCGAAAAAATACCTTTCCGAATTTTTGCTGATTTAACTCTGTTGGTAAATTATCTTGGAATGGCTGAACATTTTATCGAAAAAAGTTTAGAGATTATTCATTACCAAAAACAAACAGATTTTGAGAGTTTCGTAAAAAAATCTACTTCAAAAACTATTGAATTTGCTAAAATTATCGAAAATTTATTAGCAAATAATTCTCCTATTTCAGAAGAAATCGAAACTGAAATTCATTCATTTGGAATCGAAACTGTTGAAAAAATTACTCAATTTATCATTGAAATTTATCCACAACTAGGAATTAAAGCTTCAAAAATCAATGAAGAAATCAATCAAATTTTCAGAGATTATTTTACCGCAACTCAACACCGAAATTTTAGACAAAATATTCAGCTCAAATAGTCTATTTATCTATATTTGCAAAACTTTTGGCTGCGTAATTTAATGGATAGAATATCAGATTCCGGTTCTGACAGTAAGGGTTCGAATCCCTTCGTGGTCACTATTTTATTTTTTTTTGCAATTTTTTTTTCATAGTTTAGCATATCACTAATTATTAATTAACACGTTATTATGAGAAAAAAATTACTATCTCTTTTATCGATAGCAGCAGTAGCTGTATCTTTTGGTCAAACTTATACAACACAAAATAGTGGTATTCCATTACAATCTTTTGGAGCAAGAGAATACTCTATTGTAGATCCTAATACAGCATGGATTACTTATTTTGATGGGGCTGGTACTCAAACATATCCTAAATATGTAGGGGTAACTACTAATGGAGGATCAACTTGGAAAGCTAATTTAGTATCTAATTTACCTTCAAATGCTTTAATATCAGATGTTGGAGCTGTAAATGGTACAACAGCATTTATTGTAACAGCTCCTGCGTCAGGTTCTGGAGCTGCAAATGGTTTATGGAAAACAACAAATAGCGGAACATCATGGACTAAAGTTTCAGGAGTATTTGGAACTAGTTCTTTCGGAAATATCATCCATTTCTTTGATGCAAATAATGGCTTGGTTATTGGAGATCCTATTAATGGTAAATACGAAATGTACAAAACTACAGATGGAGGAAATACTTGGAGCACATTAGGCACTGCTCCTTCAACTTTAGTTAGTACTGAATATGGATACGTAGCTGGTAGAGTATTTTTAGGTGAAGATTTATGGTTAACTTCAAATACTGGTAGAATTTTACATACAAATGATAGAGGAGCTACTTGGAAATCTTACTTTTCTCCAGTTGACGATTTTTCTGGTGAAGACTCAAGTGCTAGTATGTCCTTTTCTTCATCTAAATATGGATTGTTAGTAGATAATACAGCTGTATTATGGTTCACTGAAGATAGTGGAGCTAACTGGGATGTTATGTCATCAAATAGTTATTATGATGGAGATATTTCATATATCCCTGGATCTAATGGAATTTTCCTTTCAACAGGATTTAGCTCAGCTTCAGAATTAGGTGTAGGATCTGCTTATTCTAAAGATAATGGTAAAACTTGGACTAAGATTGATGATGGTCAACAAAGACTATTTATCGGAGCTTATGATTGTAAATCTGTTTGGGTAGGTCATTACACTTCTGATACAAAAGGAACAGGTGGAGTTTTAAAATTAAATGATATTCCAGGCTGTTCATTAGCGACGACAGAACAAACAGCAACAAAAGTTGAATTAAAAGCTGTTGTAAATGGTGGTACACTTAATGTTATTTCAAACAAAGAAATAAAAAGCGTATTGGTTGGAGATTTAACAGGAAGAAAACTTTCAGAAGTACAATCTAAAGATGTTAATATTTCTGCATTAAAAGCTGGTGTATACTATGCTCGCGTAGCTTATGCTGATGGTGCTTATGGAACAGTGAAGTTTATTGTAAAATAATTTACATCCTATAAAATTTAGAAAGGACAAAACCAAGGTTTTGTCCTTTTCTATTTCTACATTTGCCAAAATTTTTCAGTTTTGGAAATCGAGATTTTATTCTATTTATGCATGGCAGCTTTTTGCGCTGGCTTCATCGACTCTATTGTTGGTGGTGGAGGATTAATACAAACGCCATTATCACTTGCTTTTTTACCCAATTTACCTGTTTCAACTGTTATTGGAACGCTAAAAATTCCAGCATTTAGTGGAACAGCTTTAGCAACTTCACAATATCTTAAAAAAGTAAAAATAGATTGTAAACTTTTTGCGATTATGGCGATATGTGCTTTTGTTTCCGCTTTTTTAGGATCGCAATTGTTAACGGTTATCAATAATGATTTTATGAAGCCTGTTTTGTTAATCATTTTGATTGTTTTAGCCATCTACACCATTTTCAAGAAAGATTTTGGACAAGCTACCGAACGTAAAATCCCTTATCACATTGCGATTATCAATGGTTGTATTGTGAGTATTGCAGTTGGCTTTTACGATGGTTTTATTGGTCCTGCAACTGGAACTTTCTTTATTTTGGGATTCGTAACACTTCTTGGTATGGATTTTTTAAAAGCTAATACCAATGCAAAACTGATTAATTTAGCGACTAATTTTGGTTCGATTTGTTTGTTTTTGATTAAAGGGCAAATTATCTGGAAAATAGCTTTGCCAATGGCTGTTTGCAACGCTTTAGGAGGTTTTATTGGAGCAAAATTAGCCATCAACAAAGGGAATAAATTTATTCGATACATATTTATTTTGGTAATCCTACTCTCAATTTGTAGATTTGGTTATGAAGTAATTTTCAAGTAATGAAAACCATTTTTTCAATCATTTTTGTTTCGATATTTATCACTGTTTTTGCTCAAAAGTTTGAGTTAAAAGATTCAGTTTTGATTGAAAATAAGACAATCAAATCAATTGATACTGATCTAAATAATTCGATTTATTTGATTTCAGATACAAGAATTGAAAAAATATTTCAGTCGAAAAAGAACAAAAGTATTGATCTTAAAAATATCATTACTTCGGTTGATATCAATAATCCACTTCGAGCTTATGTGTATTCAAATTTTAATCAACTCACTATTTTAGATGAAGATTTGAATCCTATTCAGGATGTTGTAAAGATTAAATCAAACGATTTTATCCCTGCTGCGTTAAAAGTTGTTGATACACAGTTTTGTTGGTTTTATGATTTGATTGGGAATAAAATTGTGTACTATAATTATCAGTTGCAAAAACCAATTCTGACGTCAAAACAAATCTATTTAAAACACAATGATCAATCAATCGATAAAATACATGTATACAAAAATTTGGTGTATTTAAAAGGTCAAAAAACGATTTATGTTTACGATGATTATGGAAATTTCAAATCTAATTTTGAATTTGACACCAATCATCAACCTTTTTATTTTTATAAAGATGTTATTTTCTATATAAATGACAATAAGCTAATATCAAAAAATATTATCAATCAAAATTTGACAAATTTTATTGATTTAGAAAATGTAAAAAGTTTTGCGCTTAACGAAAAAAATCTTTATACTTTAGTCGAAAATAAAATTTACACTTACTCTATTTTAAATACAAATAATTAATAACAAACTATTTAATCAATTAAAATTAATTACTAATCCTTATTTATTTTTAATTTATAATTGAATAAAAAATCATAAATCAATCGGAATAATTTTTTTCTAAAAAAAGATTTTTCTATGAGTCGCTTGCTTAGATTTTGTTTTGAAAATTAAGCTTTAGTATATTTGCAAACGTTAAAATAATTGGAAAATGCATATCGCCATAGCCGGAAATATTGGAGCAGGTAAAACTACTCTAACAAACCTTTTAGCAAAACAATACAACTGGACAGCTCAGTTTGAAGATGTAGAAATGAATCCGTATTTGGATGATTTTTACAACGACATGGAAAAATGGGCATTCAATCTTCAGATTTATTTCTTAGGAAGCCGTTTTAATCAAGTAAAAGAGATTAGAGAAAGTGGAAAAGACATTATTCAGGATCGTACAATTTACGAAGATGCGCATATTTTCGCGAGTAACTTGAACGATATGGGATTATTGTCTACAAGAGATTACAACAACTATTTGCGTGTTTTTAATTTGATGACAAGCTTTGTGGAGGCACCAGATTTATTGATTTATCTTAAAGCTTCAATTCCTACATTGGTTTCGCAAATTCAGAAACGTGGTCGCGATTACGAAAACTCGATTAGTATTGATTATTTGAATCGTCTAAACGAGAAATACGACAAGTGGATTTCGAATTATAAAGAAGGAAAAGTGTTGGTAATCGACGTGGATAATTTAGATTTTGTTGAAAATAAAGAAGATTTAGGATTCATTTTCAATAAAATAGAAGGAGAAATTAACGGACTTTTTTAGTTAGAAAAAATAAAGTAACTTGCACGGCTTGATTTTAAATTTAATCAGGCCGTTTTTTTGCGTAAAAAATTATGGAAAATAAAAGTATTTTGAAGGGAGTTTTGTTCGTTGCAATGGGCGCCAGCTTCTACGGAATGTTAGCAACATTTGTAAAAATTGCATACGATCAAGGCTATACGACTGCCGAGGTAACGACCTCGCAGTTTGTTTTAGGAATTTTGATTTTGGGAATCATCAACTTATTTATGATGAGTAAAAAAGATTTACCAAAGATTGAACAAAAAGATAAAAAAAGGTTGGTTCTTGCCGGAACTTCTTTAGGTTTCACAAGTTTATTTTACTATCTAGCGGTACAATATATCAATGTGTCAATCGCAATTGTATTGTTGATGCAAACGGTTTGGATTAGTATTTTGGTTGAGAGTATTTTGGGTAAACAATTTCCTTCTGCCAAAAAATTAATTGCAATGGTTTTGGTATTATTTGGAACTGTTTTGGCGACAAATTTAATCAATCAAGAAGTCGAATTAAATCCTAAAGGATTGTTTTGGGGATTTTTAGCAGCTTGTTCTTTTACAGCTACTATGTTTACATCTAATAGTTTAGCCAATTACTTGCCAGCTTACAAAAAAAGTTTGTGGATGCTTTTTGGTGGTTCTATTATTGTGTCTTTATTTTTGTTTTTTAGCCAAATCGGACCTTATTACTTTGATGGTTTAATGAGCTTTTACAACAATTTTTCGAGTGATGTAAATGGAATTCATGCATTCAATTTTAGCATTTTTTACACTTGGGGATTACCGTTGGCAATTTTCGGAACTGTGTTACCTCCTATTCTTTTAAACAAAGGTTTTCCGCACACAGGATTAGGTTTGGGAAGTATTGTTTCTTCGTTAGAATTACCCGTTTCCGTAACTATGGCTTTTGTCCTTTTACACGAGCAAGTTCTCGCGATACAATGGACAGGAATAGCTGTTATTATTTTTGCGATTATTATATCAAATCTGAATTTCAAGAAAAAATAAATTCAAAATCCTCAACATTTGTTGGGGATTTTTTTATTAAATATCCTTAATTTGTAAAATACAATAACTAATTTACATAAAAATGGGAGTAACTCTTTCTCAAAATATCATAGATCAATTATTAAAAGATTCATTAGAAGATTTAAAAAAATCTATATTTTATAATAAAATAGATATAAATTCTCTAAAAATTAATCGTACAAATGGAATTATCTATTTTATTTACATAAAAAAGAATAATGAATATATTTTAAAATATATAGGGAAAAGTAACGGAAAATATTTTAAATCAAGACTTAAAGCTCATTTTTTTGGTATTGGAAAAGGAACTCAATCTAAATTTGAACGAATAAAATTAGAAGATGATGTTTACTTCAAATATATAGAAACAACTCCTAACTCTTTAAGAAATTTAATAGAAGAACTTCTTATCGAGAAATATCAATCTCAAAACTTATGGAATTATAAATCATAACAAAAAAAGCCAACTCGTAATAAGTTGGCTTTATATTTTGCGTAAATCTAAATTATTTCACCAAAATTTTATTCGCTAATTGATTTGTTCCATCAATTTTTTCTTGAATTGGTAAACCTAATATCTTCGCAAGCATTGGATAGATTTCTGTATTTGGAAAAACTTTAATCTCTTTACCAGACTTAATATTTGGTCCCCAAGCCATAAAAGTCGCTTTCATTTCTAGCGTTTCTTTTACATAAAAACCATGCGAACCTTTCGGCGCATTCTTGTTTGAAAAATAGTTTGGCGAATGTGCAATCAAAATAATATCTCCAATGCGATTATATCGATCATTCTTTTTATCAAAATGATATTTAGATGGAACATTTGTTGTTTTATACACTTCGAACGTATTATTCTGAACCGCTTTTATTTCTTTGTAAATTGATTCGATATCATTTTTATCTTTTACAAAAAGACTTACATAAGAACCATTCGAAGCAACTTGTACTTTTGATTCATCAATTTTAATTGGCAATTTCAATGGATTTTCGTCATCAATTCTTGTCATTCCGTGATCAGAAACAAACACAAAATTCACTTTCAAACCTGTTTTTGCAACCTCATCATTCAATTTCTTGATTGATTGATCTACAAACTGTACAGCTTCCTTTGTTTCAGGCGCATCAGGTCCAAAAGAATGTCCTGCGTGATCTACTTCCGGAAAATAAAACGTAATCAAATGTGGACGTTTTTCAGCTGGTAATTCTAACCAATTAACCACTTGCTGAATACGATAATCAATTGGTGATTTCTCCGAATACTTGTACGAATACGTTGGAAACATACCATTAATAGGCGCTTCCGAACCTGGCCAATAGTAACAAGCAGCTAACATTTTGTTCTGCTCTGCAAGATTCCAAATTGGCGTTCCTCCGTACCATTTCGGATTGATAACTGCATTCCTATTTCCCAATGAATAACGATCACCAACTTCTCTATCTAACATATTATTACCTACCAAACCATGATGAATAGGTGTTAAACCTGTTACGATTGTGTAGTGATTTGGAAACGTAACCGATGGAAAAGAGGGATACATAGCATCGGCTTTCACTCCATTTTTAGCCAAAGCTAATAGATTTTTAGCTTCATGTTTTTGAGCATAATCATAACGAAAACCATCTGCCGAAATCAAGATAACATAAGGTTTATCTTGTTGTTTAGCATCATTCACACGATTTTCGATTACGATTTGTTCTTCGATTTCTTGTGCATTTGCTGTAATTGAGAACGTTAAAACAATTGCAGAAAATAAACTAAGTATTGATTTTTTCATGCCTCAAATTTAGAAAGTTTTATACTTAGAATGAATTAAAAAAATGTCAAATCTTCATGAAAAACCATAAAAAAACTGATTTATAAATAAACCAGTTTCATAATATGTTAAGCAAAACTTATCAAATCTTCGTAGGCTTTTTTAGCACCTTCAAAAACTTGTTGTTGCTCTTCTTCTGTTGTAAATTCTTGATTGATATAACCAATAAAAGTTTTCCAGATTTGACCAAGGTTTTCACCATAATGTCCAAAGTAATTGAAACCTTTATTCTCTAAAAAAGGGTATTTTTTCAGTGTTTTTGCAATTACATTTCCGCCAAGCATAGAACCTTCTATCACATACAAAGCTCCAATTGCTTCGGCTCTATTTTGTAATTCAAATTGTTTTGGTACATTCAATTCTTCTAAACCCAACTCGTTAATATCTTGTTCAATCAAAGACAATTTATTGAGTTTTGTTAAGGCTAAATTTTCTAAGTCTTTTTCATTCAAAAATTCTTTAATAGAATCTTCATACGATTTTAGAAAAATATGATTAACCTGCAACATTTTATAATAATTTTTATCTGTAAATGTGCTGTTAAACAATTTATTCGATTCTAATTTATCTTCAATTTCTTTGTGATAAACCGCTGTTTTTTCTTTTAAATAATCAGATAGCATTCGTTAGATTTTTTAAAATGTTAATATAAAAGTTGTTCCTTCTCCTACTTTACTTTCAAAAGATATACCACCATTCATTCTATCCATCATTCTGTGCGCAATAGAAAGCCCTACACCATTTCCAGAGATATTTCCTGTGTTAGACATTCTGCTAAATAGCTTAAACATCTTGTTGTAATCTTCCTGTTTTATTCCGATTCTGTTATCTTTTACTTTAAAAATAACCTCCTCTTCATTCAATTCGGACCATATTTTTATGATTGGATGTTCTTCTTGGGAAGAATATTTTATTGCATTTCCAATAATATTCAAAAAAACCTCATAAAACATTGTTTTATCTCCCAAAACATTATGCACATCTTCTATAACAACTTGTGTATCATTAGTTTTATAATACAATAAAACATCGTGCACAATCTTCTCTATAATTGGCTTAGTTTCGATTATAGACAAAACAATTTCAGATTTTTTTGCTTTACTCAGCGCCAAAAGATCTTGCATCATTTGCGTCATTCGATCTATTTCATCTATAACACTTTTTAATCGATCACTTTTAATTTCGTCATGTTCTAACGTACGCTGAATCATTTGACAATTCAATTTCATCACTGATAAAGGTGTACGTAAATCGTGAGAAACAGTATACGAAAATGAGTCTAATTCGTCATTTATTTCCTTTAATTGTTCATATAAACTATGAATTTTGAATGATTGTAAATGAAGTGTTTCTATAATTAACTTTATTACTTCTTTGGCAACATATTTTTCTTTATCTAACCAAATAAATGATTTATTCTTAATATTTTCTTGCCAAATCTTGAAAGAAGTTCGAGGCGAAAAACTAAGTATTTCATCTCCATCTACAATTTCTACATGTTTTATTTTATTAGGTTCTCCAGCCCAATTTAGAGTTTGAACTTGTTCTTTTTTGAACCAAATAATAAAATGTTCGTACGTTTGATTTAGAAAACAAAACATTACTCCTGCCGAATTTGGACTAAGATTAAGTTCTTGTCCATAATCTAAATAAAAAGTATTTGAAGTGAATAAACGTGCCGAGTTTCTTTTAAATGCCCACTCTTTTATACGTAAAATCTCATCTTTATCTGGTGTCTCTCCTTCCACAAAAACATCATCAAAATTAACCAATGCAATTCCATTTGCCTTTGTAAGGTTAAGAACCTCTTTTAGATTATTGTTCATTGATTGCTGAAGATTCTCTTCTGTTAAAAGATTTTCTTTCAGCTTGATTGCAGTTTCATTAAAATAATTTTGAAACTTTAATCGTTCAGTTGCTTTAAAATTTACGTAAGTTAATCTAGCTTGACGCGTCAAAAGTTCGGTTTGCAAACGAACCTGATTTGGAATAAATTTTGGTTCAGAATTCTGACACGCTACAATTCCCCACAATTTTTCATTAATCACAATAGAAATAGAGAAACTTGCAGCACAATTTGCATTGCGTAAATATTGTAGATGTATCGGGGAAAGTGCTCTAACAGAAGAGTACATCAAGTTTATTTTTTGATGATTCGTCGCAATTAAAGAAATTCTATTGCTGTTAACATCTGCTACCAAACGACTTTTTTTCTCTAAATACAATTGGCGCGCTTGTTTGGGAATATCAAATTCTGGAAATCGTAAGCCCAAATAAGAGTCTAATCCATTATCAATTTCTTCCGCAATTACGACTCCACTTCCATCCTCCAAAAACTTATACAACATGACTCTGTCGTAATTAATTAATTTTTTTATAGATGAAATCAACCTATCCCAAGTTGCGTCTATCGATTTGGAATAAAGAATTTGTTCCGAAAAATTATAATAAGCTAATCTGTTTTCTAAAATAATCAATTCTTCCAACTCCAAATAAATCAGCTCATCAAAATGATAAGAAGTTAAATGATATGTTTTCGAATTAATTTTTAGGTGAGTTCTACAAAATTCGCCTTGATCTAAATTCAAAACTTCGTCAAAATCAAGCTCAAAATTATAAAGTTGATTGATGTCTTGATTTAAAACATTTTCTGCCGAAATTTGAAATAATTCATCAATATTTTGAGAATAAAATTCAATTTGATGCGAATTTTTATGAATTCCGATCAAATAGCCAAAAGGTTGAATTTCGTTGAGAAACTGAATTTCTTCGTCTTCACAATTTTTGATGATTTGGTTGATCATATAATGGGTGCTTAGAGTATAATAAAATTAATATAAAAATCGAAGTAATTTAAAATTATTTTACTCTTCTTGTCTTTTAATTTTCAGAATATAATTTTCCAACTCTAATTCATCGGTATCCACTAATTCGAAATCATTAAAATGAGTTAAACGATTCTCAAAAAACGCTGTAACTTTTTCTTTTTCTAACGATGGATGAACCTTGATTCCGTTGAATTTTATGTTCTTCATGTAGACATAAAAATCGTAATCAAAATCGGTTTCTCCCAAATATGTATTGGCAATTTTTCCTTTCCATTTGATGTCAAAAACACCAAATTCTTCTGTGTCTAAAAACGTAATTTCGTGCTGAGCAACCGTGTCATTTCCTAACATCGAAATACCAAAAGCAAGATTTTCTGACTCGTCAAGATTTACTGGAAGAGGATCAATTTCGAATGTTTTTTTATTGAGTTGATTAAAATCTAATTGCGCATCATTTTCGATCTTTATTCCTTTATTGTTCCAATATGTACTTGAGATAATTGCGTGATCATAATTAATCCAAAGTTGCTTTTCGGCATTCTCTTCAGAAATGTCATCTATTTCATCCAAATCATCTTTATATTCTTCTTCTTCGTCATAATTATCTGACTCTAAATGAAGATCCATCCAAAGGTCAAAATTTTCATCAAGGCGAGCACTCCAAACAAAATCTATTACTTTGTGTCCGTTTGTAAATGGGCTATTCGAAAAATATATTTTGTTATTATCCTTACTCATAAATTGGGTTTTGACTTATGTTTTGAATTTACAACGATTATTCTACTCTACAAAATTTTAAAAAATAATTGGTTCGTTTATTAGATATTGTCATTGATTTTCAAAGAAATAAAAAAAGTGCAATTTCTATAGAAATTGCACTTTTAAATTATAGTTATGATTTATAAATCAATTTAATTACAAGGTTTCTTTTAACCACTTGAAAAATTCTGTATGCCAAATCACAGAATTTTGTGGTTTTAACACCCAATGATTTTCTTCAGGGAAATAAATGAAACGAGATTTGATTCCTTTCAATTGTAAAATTTGATAAGCCTCTTGTCCTTGTCCCATTGGCACGCGATAATCGTGACCTCCAACATAAATTAACATTGGCGTATTCCATTTATTTACTAATTCTGTACTACTTGGATCAAATTTAGAATACGTTTTTTGCGCAGCTTTGTTATTTGTTTCCCACCAAGCTCCACCAGCATCCCAGTTTGTAAAGAAAATTTCTTCTGTAGTTCCGTACATCGATTTCAAATCGAAAACACCATTATGTGCAATAAAAGATTTGAAACGACCTTCGTGAATACCTGCTAAATAATAAACAGAATATCCTCCGTAAGATGCACCAACAGCACCACGACGATCTTTATCTACATAAGATTCTTTCGAAATATCATCAATCGCAGCCAAATAATCTTGCATTACTTGTCCTCCCCAATCTTTCGAGATTTGCTCATTCCACTCTACTCCATGACCTGGCATTCCACGACGGTTTGGTGCAATTACAATATACCCTTGCGCTGCCATTAATTGAAAATTCCAACGAGGAGAATAAAATTGAGTTAAAGCAGATTGTGGTCCACCTTGACAATATAATAAAGTTGGGTATTTTTTATTCGGATCGAAATTTGGCGGATAAATTACCCACGCATGCATTTCTTTTCCGTCTGTAGTTTTAATTTTACGTGCTTTTACATCACTCAACGCAATGTTATCGAAGATGTCTTTGTTTTCGTTTGTTAATTGCGTTAATGCTCCAGATTTTAAATCAACTACATAAATTTCTGCAGCGTGATTGATATCTGTTTTTGTAACAATTGCTTTATTACCAACAATTTCTTTGATGTCTGCAATGTCAAAATCACCTTTTGTAATTTGTTTGATAAAAGGCATTTTTCTCATTTTGAAGTTTACATCAACCTCAAATAATTGAATTGTTCCTCCTACTGGCGCATTGAAATAAATTTTGTTACCATCATTGCTCCATTTATAACCTTGTACGGTTCCATCCCAATGTTTTGTAATATTCATTTCGATATCACCACGACGAACGATTAAGTCATTTTTATCTGCCTCGTAACCATCGCGCTCCATGCTCAAAAACGCAAAATCTCCTTGAGAAGAAAAACTTGGTGTATTGTCATAACCCATTTTTCCTTCTGTGATATTTTTCGTCGTTTTCGTTGCTAAATCATATTGATAAATATCTGTATTTGTGCTTAATGCGTAATCTGTTCCGAATTTCTTCTTAGAAACATACAAAACTTTTGTTCCATCTGGCGTCCAAACAAATTCTGAAACTGAATATGGTTCGTCTTTTAAAACATCAATTTTAGTCGAACCTTCTTTATTTTCTGATACAAATAAATGATCGTAATTACCATCATTCCAAGTATCCCAATGTCTGTAATTTAATTCGTTATAAATCTGCACATTTGATTTATCCATTTCTGGATAATAATCAGAACCAAAAACCTTTTGTAATTTAACTTTATCAGTTTCTGCTTTATATTGTTGAGATTTATTCAACGATTCATCAGCCAAAAGCGTTTTATAATCTTCGATTTCCGAAGCTTTTCCTCCTGCCAACGAAATCATATACGTTTTCGATGTGTCTTCTTGTGTTTTTACGTTAGTAGAAGTTACTTTGTAAATCAGATTTTTTTGATCTTTCGTTACTCCAACTGGAGCTACTTTTTTTACTTGCCAAAGAAGTTCTGGCGTCATTACTTTTTGTCCCATTGCTGTTGTCGATATCAAGATACTTGCGACTAATACAGAAAATCTATTCATGTTAATTTCAAATCTAAATAATTGTAAAAGTAACAATTCTTTATGGAGAAAGGTAAAATTTATAAATAAAAAAAGACATCATCCAGTACAAATTGTACTTAAATGATGTCTCCGCTAATAATTTTTTCAAATCGTCTAATCGATTCTTAAATTTAGGCTATATATTTTATATTAAACCACTTAATTAAAAGTTTAACTTATTTTTATGAGTAAAAACTGGAATAATTGCTCCAAAAACTAAATTTTGTTGAGAGAATACAATATCCTGTTTTGCTTTATCCGCTTTGTTTGCAGTTGTACGAATATCACTCAAATTAGCATATCCACCTTTTAATTCGGCTTGTACAAAGAAATAATCCCAAAAAGTAAAGTTGATCCCAACCATTGCAGCTGTAGCAAAACCTGCTAAGTGAAACTCATCATAACGTTCGTTACCCATCAATTTTACGTTAGAACGTGGATATAAAATCCCTGCTCCCAAACCAGCTGTTACGTTAACATCGATTCCTTTTCCGTTTTTTGTAATTGGAAAATGTTGAATATTATCAAAACGACGAACCTCTAAATTAGCATAGTTCAAACCATCTGTATGTTCAAATGTTAAGAAATCTTCTGTTAATTTTTGATCAACATTATTATATGTTCCATCGTAATCTGAACCTGTATTGATGTGACCATTCATTTTTACAACTTGGTCTTGATCCATCACATATTTCATGTGATCAATCCCAAAAGAGATATTCCAATTATCCGAAACAAAGTAACCTAAACGGAAGTTATATTGCGGAATCGTCATAGAACTTGGATTGAAATACTTGATTCCAAAAGAAGTTTGACGGTCATGAGCTGCTACATTATCTAATGTAAAATCGTATCCATCTCCTTTGAACTGAATATCTGATTTTGTATACTGCGCGTGATTCCAACCCCAATAAACATAAAATTTACCTTTATTATTTTTTCCTTGCCCGAAAGTAGTTGCAACCAAAGCAACTAAAAACATTACACTTATATACTTTCTCAAAATTTAACTTTTTGCAAATTTATTCTTAAAAAAATTGAGTAAAAATGATTTATGATATCAATTTTATATCTAGACAATATTTAAAATCAATAAACATTGTTAAGCGTCATAAAATAAAATGATAAATATTTATTAAAAATGATGTTCTCTATTTTGTAATTAAAAATTAAAATATATTTTTGTGACATAATGAAAGACTACCTGATAAAACATAGCATTGGAATTTTTTTCACGCTTCTTTTGGTGTTCAGTACGAACATGCAAGGGTTGGCGGGTTATGTAGATTATCAGATGAGAATGGAGCAACAAGACAAAAAAGATTCTTCTGACAATGATCAAAAAGCTTTGTTTTCTCAAACTTCAACTGAAGAAGAAAATAATCAGAAAAATTCTTCGAGCGAAATCACAGAAAAAATACATTATTTCCACGAAATAAAATTGTTTACATTTTTTAATGTGAAACAAACTACACATTCGGATTTTCATCATTCTAATGCATATGCGTCTTTAGACAATGGTGTGACAACTCCACCTCCAGAATTAGTTTAATTTTTTAATTGATTTTTTGCATCATTCTATTCAAATCTATTGAATGGAACAGCAAATTTATTTTTATCATTTTAAATTATTAAATAATTCATTTTAAAACTATTATGAATCTTTTTCAAAATTGGAAAAAGGACATACCTGCGAGTATTGTTGTCTTTTTCGTTGCATTACCTTTATGTTTAGGTGTTGCGTTGGCCAGTGGTGCGCCTTTATTTGCCGGAATTATTGCGGGAATTGTAGGAGGAATTGTTGTTGGTCTTATTTCTAAATCTCAAATTGGTGTTTCTGGTCCAGCTGCTGGTTTGGTCGTTATTGTATTAACTGCTATTACAGATTTGGGCGCTTACGAACTCTTTTTAGTGGCGGTTGTTATCGCCGGAATTTTTCAGATATTACTAGGTATTCTAAAAGCCGGAGTTATTGGTTATTACTTTCCTTCTTCGGTGATTAAAGGAATGTTGTGCGCAATTGGTATTTCAATTTTCTTGAAACAAATTCCGTTAGCGTTAGGCTATACAGAAGCATTTAGTTTTAGTAATTTTAGTTTAGATTTTATCACGCCAGGAGCGATTATTATTACAGCAATCTCTTTATTTATCTTGATTGTTTGGGATAATATTTTAGGAAAAAAATCAAACTTTTTCAAATTATTACCAGGATCATTAGTCGCTGTATTAGTGGGTATTTTGTACCAAGTTACAATTGGTGATACCAACCACGAAGTATTTTCTATCGACCACAATTTATTAGTAAAAGTTCCTGTTCCTGAAAGTGTTTCAGATTTCTTAGGACAATTTACTATGCCCGATTTCGCCTCTGGATTAACAAATCCTATGGTTTGGCAAGTTGCATTTACCATCGCAATTGTAGCATCATTAGAAACTTTATTATCTGTAGAAGCAACTGATAAATTAGATCCTTTAAAGCGTCAAACACCTACAAATCGAGAATTGATTGCACAAGGTGTCGGAAACTCTTTAGCTGGTTTAATTGGAGGTTTACCTGTTACACAAGTTATTGTACGTTCGTCTGCAAATGCAATGAGTGGCGGACTTACAAAACTTTCGACAATTACGCACGGTGTTTTATTATTAGTGAGTGTAATTTCTATTCCAATGTTTTTAAATTTAATTCCAAATGCGGTTTTAGCCTCTATCCTATTGGTTATTGGATACAAATTAGGTAATCCGAAACAATTCTTGGACATGAAAAAATTAGGAAAAGATCAGTTAATTCCGTTCGCAGTAACAGTTATTGCAATTTTGGCAACAGATTTATTAAAGGGTATCATCATTGGTCTTATTGTTGGTGTAGTGGTTTCGTTAATCAAATCGTACAACAACTCGCACGTAATGTTGGTGAAAGAAGGAAATGTTTTCCATATGAATTTTGCTGAGGAGGTAACGTTTGTAAACCGCGGTGCAATTGTAAAAGAATTAGATGGTTTGAAACCTGGTTCTAATCTTGAATTAGATGTTCGTAAAACACGAATTTTAGATTATGATATTATTGAATATTTAGATGAATTTAAAGTCAAAGCAAAAAATAATAACATTAATATTCGACTAATTTCCGAACGTGGAACAGTCGATAATCCCCCATCATTCAGAGAGTTTTTTGGTTACGTCTTAGTTGCTGGAGCTCATTAATCTGTAAAAAACATATAAAAATTAAAACACCCACAATAAAATTAAATATAATGAAAGCACATACATCAGAAACTCAAGCAACAACAACTCCAGATAAAGCGTTAGAATTTTTAAAAGAAGGAAATGCAAGATTTGTTCAAAACTTAAAAGCGAACAGAGATTTACTTTCGCAAGTGAATGACACAAGAGAGGGACAATGGCCGTTTGCGGTTGTTTTGAGTTGTATTGATAGCCGTACTTCTGCGGAACTTATTTTCGATCAAGGTTTAGGAGATATTTTTAGTGTACGAATTGCTGGTAATTTCGTTAATCAAGATATTTTAGGTTCGATGGAATTTGGAACAAATGTGGCTGGCTCTAAATTGATTGTTGTCTTAGGACACTCTAAATGTGGCGCTTTGAAAGGCGGATTAGATGCTGAAGCAATTCACAAAACTGGTATGAATAATTTGTGTCATTTGGTTGATCATTTCAATCCAATTATCGACGAGATTATAAAAGATGGTGAAGAACGCTCTTCTAAAAATGCAGATTTATTAGAAAGATTAAATCACCAAAACGTTATACAAACAATAGAAGATATTCGTAACCAAAGTACAACCTTGAACACCTTAGAAAAAGAAGGGAAAATCAAGATAATAGGTGCAAACTACTGTGTAGATTCAGGCGTTGTAACTTGGTTATAAAACAATTAATTCTTTAGATATTTTTTAGTAATGTAAAAGCCACTCTGCGAGTGGCTTTTGTTATTTAATTAAATCTATAGTTTCTATTTTATAACCATCATAAAATATTTTATAATTATTTAATTTGTTTTTAATAATCCATTTAACATCATTCAAAACAAAATTATCTTCTAAAGCTCTAATAATATATCTATCATCAATATTAATTTCTAAAAATTTATCATCAAATAGTTTAACATTCGAAATATCCAATGACACTAATTCAAATAATTCATTATTATCAATATTAAAATTTGTAATCTTATTAAATATTTTACATCCAGATACAAATTCTATTATTACTTCATCAATTTTATCATAATAAATTGATTTATTACTAATTGAAAACTTAAACGATAATATACCCGAATATTCAATTGAATACAAACTTGCATTCAATAATAATTTATTTAATATAGATTCTACTTTTTCATTCATTATTAAATTGGCTTTTGTCTTTATAATGGTTTAAATGGTATCACTCCTTTTTTAATCAGCTCGGATTTTATTTTATCTGCGTAATTATTCGCAAACTTTTCTTTTTCCTCTTTCGGAAGATTTACATGAATATCAGTTCGTTTCTCCCATTCATCAAATTCTTCATCAATATGACCTGGTTTTTCTACTTGCTCTAAATAATGCACATAATGTCCAAACTCATGTAATAATGTTCTATACAACTGTGTATTTCTTGCAAAATCAGGTTCTATTTTAGATGTAAAATATTTATTACTTTCTTCAAATATATGTCCGTCATTTTTAAGTCTTTCAAATTCTTTTCGTTCATCAACTGATAGCTTTTTACTCCAAATTAATTGTGAATCTTTATCTATAGATTCTAAAATAATAGCAGGAAAATCTTCTTTCTCGAATTCGTATAAATAAACTAATCTTCCCCAAACACTCGAAATAATTTGCTCCTTTCGCTTTGGTTGTCTCAAAACTATAAATTTTAATTCTCCATAATCCTCAACAGGTATATTTGAAATAATTTTTACAATATCATTTATTGAACATGCGTGAACAGAATTTGGTCTTGTATCTTCCACTACAAACACAAATTCATGATTATTAATAATCCTGCTCTCTTTTTTATAAGTTGTTAATTTTTCATAAAAAGATTGGTAACTACCATACGGCGTAGAAATCGTCAGTTTATTATTCTGACTAAAACCCTGTTTGACAGTACCTATATCTCTATTTCTTCTTGAAGGATTAAACATATTATCTCTTTCTTTAAAAATTAGCTCATTAATAAATCAACACATTAGCTCATTTTCAAATTATCCTTTCTTCGGCAACTCTTTCAAGAAGTTATATCTTTTTTGAACAAAATCCATCATACAATAAAAATGATTCAAACCATTTGTTACCATCAACAATTGAGAACCTAACACAATATTGTAACGCGCAATTTGATCAAAAGTTGCTTGCGAAATTGCAATATGCGGCGCTTTACATTCCACCATAATAAATGGTTTTTCTTGCTGATAAACGACAATATCTGCACGTTTTCGCATTCCTGTAATATCAATTGCAACTTCCAACGCAATCGCCGAAGTTGAATAACCCAAATCGTTGATTAAATAATTCAGAACGTGTTGCCTAACCCATTCTTCTGGCGTATAGACCAACCATTTTTTTCGAATCAAACAAAAGATATACAATTTATCTTGGGCTTGTTTCAATCTTATTTGGTATTTTTCGGAAAAATTTAATTGTACTAATTCAGTCATTGTATGAGTCCTGTAGAATCTTTGATCAAAGATATAAAAAACAAAAACTATAAACCGATTTACTTCTTAGCGGGCGACGAGCCGTTTTTCATCGATCAGGTAACTGATTTATTGGAGGCGAATATTTTACCAGAAGAAGAAAAAGGTTTTAATCAAACAATAGTTTATGGACAAGATGTAGAAGTTGGACAATTGATTGGAATGGCCCGTCAATACCCGATGGGGGCAGAAAAATCTGTAGTGATTGTAAAAGAAGCACAACATCTTAGCCGTTCGATAGATCAGTTGGAAATGTATGCAAATCAAGTACAAGATTCAACGGTTTTAATCATCAATTACAAAGGAAATTCACTTGATAAACGCAAGAAAATCTATAAAATTCTGAATGAAAAAGGGTATTACCACGAATTCAAAAGGATTTATGAAAGCGAACTACCTGCTTGGATAGAACAGAAAGTTGCAGCTAATCAATTTAAGATTGAACCAAAAGCAAAGTTTCTGTTGACGGAATATGTAGGTGCAGATTTATCTCGTTTGAACAATGAATTAGAAAAACTCTTTACAATTGTTGGTGCGGATAAAACCATCACACCAAATCATATTGAGGAACATATTGGGATTAGTAAAGATTATAATGTTTTTGAACTTCGCAATGCAATCGAAACGAAGAACATCGAAAAAGCATTCAAAATCATTAAATATTTCGAAAAAAATCCGAAGGATAATCCGTACGTCGTTTCAATCACAACAATTTTTAATCTGTTTACAAACATCATTCAAATACATGTTACGCCTGATAAATCAAAACAAAATTTGGCAAAAGTATTAGGAATTAATCCCTACTTTGTACAAGGAATGATGACCGCTGCGAGTAATTATCCGCTAAAAAAAGCTACGAGAATTATCTCATTTATTCGTGAATATGATTTGAAAGGAAAAGGTGTTGGAACTACTGGAAATGTGACACCAAGCCAATTATTAATTGAATTAGTGTATAAAATTATGAATCTATAGTTTTCATCTATTTATAGAATCGAGAAAACTAAATAAGAAATACTAAATTTGTAAAAAAATAAAACAACACAATGGAAAATAACGTAAGAGATGTTATCATAATAGGATCTGGACCTGCAGGTTATACAGCGGGAATTTATGCAGCACGCGCGAACATGAATCCTTTGATTTTAACTGGAATGGAGCCAGGTGGACAATTAACAACAACAACGGATGTTGAGAATTTCCCAGGTTATCCAGAAGCAGTTACAGGACCAGAATTGATGGCTGATTTACAAAAACAAGCAGAGCGTTTTGGAACTGAAATAAAATACGAATATGTAACGGAAGTAACTTTTGGAGAAAAAGAAGGTGATGTACATACTGTAAAATCAAACAACGGAACTTACCAAGCGCGTTCTATCATTATTTCGACTGGTGCAACAGCGAAATATTTAGGTTTAGATGATGAAACTAAATACGCTGGTAGTGGAGTTTCAGCTTGTGCAACTTGCGATGGTTTCTTTT
Organism: Empedobacter sp. R750; assembly: GCF_030324345.1. Lineage (NCBI taxonomy): Bacteria > Pseudomonadati > Bacteroidota > Flavobacteriia > Flavobacteriales > Weeksellaceae > Empedobacter > Empedobacter sp. R750. The sequence continues at coordinate 80,690 of NZ_JACAGF010000010.1, forward strand.
ACCGCGGTAAAGATGTTGCGGTAGTTGGTGGTGGTGATACCGCTGCTGAAGAAGCAACTTACTTATCAAAACTTTGTAACAAGGTTTATTTATTGGTTCGTAAAGAAGAAATGCGCGCGTCTAAAGCGATGCAAGATCGTGTTGCAAATACACATAATTTAGAGGTTTTATATAACCACGAATTAATTGGTTTGGAAGGAAACAATGTTGTTGAAAAAGCGAAAATCATCAACAATATTACAAACGAAGAAAAAGAATTAATCGTTGATGGAGTTTTTATCGCGATTGGACATAAACCAAATACAGAATTATTCCAAGGGAAATTGGATATGGACGAAACAGGATATTTAATCACTCAAGATCGTTCGTACAAAACAAATGTACCAGGTGTTTTTGCTGCTGGTGATGTACAAGATTCTGTTTACAGACAAGCAATTACTGCTGCTGGATCTGGTTGTGCTGCTGCATTAGACGCAGAACGTTATGTTGCAGAATTCTTTGACGAAGTATAATATCGTTTAGCATATATAAGAAAAAAGAAAAGCTCAACCATTGGTTGAGCTTTTCTTTTATTGTCTATATCGTTCGAATTGATGCCAATATTTATCTTTGTAAACTGTAAATGAAATCTCAAAAACGTCTTTATACTTTTGTTCGGTTTCATAGAAAATTTTAGATGGTTTTCTAAAATCTTTACACGCAAAATAAATTTCTCTTTCGCCTTCAGTAGTTTCTCTTCCTACGTTCAAATAACCATCTTCATCTTTCAATGTTTCCATTAATTCGTCTTCTATTGCATTCAATAATTCATAATCCCTAGAATTTGGCATTCCATTCGTTTCGCTACCATCATATTTAATAATCAATGTCGCCAACCACGGATGAGAAGGTTTTGAATCCCAATTCAATAAATTCGTATTAATCACTGCCAATAACATATTTCCGCTTTCTAGCTGCGCTTCTAGCATAGAATAACTATCATTTTCAGTTTCGTATCTTGTTGCTTGATATTGCTCGACAAATTCCTTTTCTCGCCAAGTCAAATAATCCTTCAACTTATTCATCGGAATTAGCTCTTGCTCAGCATCATCTTTCGCAATTACAGATAGATTGTCAATAATTGTAACGGTATTCAATTCGCCTAAATAATTATCTAAAAAGATATAAACTCCATTCAGAATTTGGTTTTTATCTTCTTCTTTATACTCATCGAAAGCAATTACAATATCAATTTCGTCAGGATAATTTTCGTGATTAATGGAATAAAAAGATAGTTTATCTTCATCAAAACTATAATCTCCCATATTCAATCCCATATTTCCAGTTGCAGGCTTTAGAGCAGTAAATTTCCAATTCGGTAAATTTGGAGCAGCTGCCACAAGCTCTTCTACAAAAACGATATTTTTAATAATTCCGTCTGGAGTGAAAATTAGTTCAGCCGTGTTATCATCAGCCATTCCAGTCAAAAAATAAAGCTCACTTTTAACACGATCCAATTGAGGCGATAATTTATCAAAAAAATTAGCTTCTATATTTCGTTGATTTTTTACAGCTTCATAAAATTTTTGTTCATTCTCTTGAAACCATTTCCAGAAAGATTCATAAGAATCAACCTTCTCTTTTTTATTGAAAATATTCTTAAAAAAATTCATAGTTATTTAGTTGTAGTTTAATTTGTAATTAATCAAATATAGAGCTTATTGCTCATCAAATAAATTAATTCTTACTACAATAATCCTACAACCAAATTTCTAAAGTGACTACAAAACGACTACAGATTTTTTACAAATATGTCAATATATTTCCTCTAGTTTTCAACCAACCTGTAATACTATATCTTGGTCGATTAACGGTTTTTACTTCGTGCGGAATACTTTTACTATCAAAAACAGCCAAACGACCAGCAAGAGGTAAAATATCTAATTCCTTTTCAGCCTTATTCTCATCTGCCAAATACAAGGTCAATTGTCCGCCAAATTCATCTTTCCATTCTTCATCATTCAAATACAACACAATCGAAAGTGTGCGTCTATCATCATTCTTGAAAGCATCAACATGTTTTTGATAAAATGTCCCTTCGGGATAAATGGCATAATGAAACTCACTTTCCTCAATGCCCATGTAGCATGTTAGATTGAGATACTCAATAAAATCATTGATTTTTGAGAAAAAAATTTCTTCCGTTTCTGTTTTATTTTCTTCATCAATCCATCTGATTTTATCGCCTCTGATTGATTTTACAATTTGTTCGTTAACCGAACTTCCGACGGCTGCTTGATGAAAATCTTTTTTATTTTCTTTTCGAATTATTGCTTCGCGAAGTTGCTTTGTTTCCTCTGTTGAGAAAAAAAAGTCTGAAATAGAGTATTTTTGATTTGATAAGTCATCAATAATCTTTTCATAAATTGGGTTTAATGTAATATTACTCATTCATTATTATGAAAACTTCAGTAAAAGTATATTTTATTACGAAAAACATAATCATATTTTTGAGTTTTTTTCAAAAAAAAGAACAGAAAAAAATCTGTCCTCAAAAAATAGTTTTAATTATCAATTACTTAAACCAGTCAACTTTATTCAACTGATAAATAAAATTTAATTTTGGCTCTTCTCCAAAATATTCAATTTGCTCTTCTTTCACTTTTTTGCAACCCAATCGCTCTACTGCAATTTGCGAACGTATATTATCAGCGCCAACATGCAAATAAATTTTGTCAACAAACTGAAAAATATAATCAAACATCAATTTCTTAACAGATGGATTAAAACCTTTTCCCCAACAATTGGTCGAATAAAATGTATAACCAACCAAAATAGATGAATCTTGCTCATCATAATCGTAAAAACGAGAACTACCAACAACTTGATTTGTCTGTTTATCAATAATCTTGAAAGCGCCTTTACTTTGAATTGCACCTTCGAAAAAATTCATAAAAACATCTCTTTTCCAACGATTTTTATTTGGATGTTGTTCCCAAACTTTAGGGTCCGAAGCAGCTAAATAAAGCGCTTCAAAATCATTTTCATTGAGCGGTTGAAGTTCTACCAAATCATTCTCTAAACTGGGCTGAATATTTATCATTTGTTTCATTTAATACAACACTAATTTATCTAAATCTAACAACAAATAATTAATATTTTGATTAATTGTTCGCGTTGCAGACTGCATTTGATTGAGCATTGATGTACGATTATGTAAATCATCTGCACGATATTCGCCTCCATTCTGAAAGTTAACCGATTGATTTGCTGCATTTATATTATTATCAAAATTGAGTTGCAACCAACGCTTCTTTATATTTTCGATAATCGACAATCCTCCTGTATAATTTGAAAACTTTTTCTCTGTGTACATATACCAAACAAACGGTGGAAAATTCTCTGATTCTAGTTTTTGATTCCAAACATCTCGAAGCAAATTTCGCTCATGAACAAATTCTACTTTTTTTCCTTTGGGATTTAAAGTTGCAAAGCCCAAACCAGCTCCCAAAACTCCACCAGAAATATCGACAGCACTACCCCAACCATCACTTTTTATAATTCCGCTTGCTACAGAAGCTGCTGCACCAGCTACAATCGAGTAAATAATCAATTTATTATTTTTATTATCATTAAGATTATCCACATAATTTGCCATCTGCGCTACACGCTCGCCTTCGCAATCAAATTCGGCAGCAACAGCGTCCAATTCGGTTAGTGCAATTGTAATTTTACTGTTAATCGAATTCTTCAATTCGAGCACTTTCACGCGAGATTCTAAAGATGAATCTTTCTTTAATTCGACAATTTTCTCCACCTCATCTATCGTTCCAAGCGCATTAAGAATCAATATACTTTGATCGGAAAAATTATGTTTTAAATCTTTGTTCGTTTCCAAAATTGAGTCAGAGTTATAAGAAGGTAATTTTTTATCATAATTATAATGATATGGCGCCTTGCAATAACTATTTTTAAGCGAAAGAATATTTTCCTGAATATTTTTATTGTGCTGAGAAACGCACGCGCTAAGGAAAACAAATAAAAAAAGATAGGACAGATTTTTTATCATAAAGTAGGTTTAGAATACAAATTTAAGCTTAAAACCTATCAAAATGAAATCAAAATATTTAACTTTAGTAAAAACAAAAACCAATAAAATTATGACTCAAAAAACGATTGGACTTTTTATAGGAAGTTTACGAAAGGAAGCTAATTCCAGAAAAATTGCTAAAAATTTAATAAAAATGACACCCGAGGGATTTACCTTTAAGATAATTGAAATTGGACAATTAGAATTTTATAACCAAGATTTTGATGACCATAATCAAGTTCCTGATTCTTACACTGCTTTTCGTAAAGAAGTTTCTGAATTGGATGGCCTAATTTTTATCACACCAGAATATAATCGATCTATGCCAGCGGTTCTAAAAAATGCTTTAGATGTTGCTTCTCGTCCTTTCGGAAAAAATGTTTGGAATAATAAACCTGGTGCTGTTATTAGCAGTTCTACTGGTGCTATAGGTGGTTTTGGAGCGAATCATCATTTGAGACAATCCTTAACTTTTTTGAATATTCCGACTATGCAACAACCCGAAATTTATTTAGGACAACTAAAACCAGATGTGTTTGATGAAAATGGATATTTTAATAACGAAAAAACAACAAGTTTCATTCAGAATTTTGTAGATGCGTATGTAAAATGGTATGAGCAACTAACAAAATAAATCTAGAATTTTATTGATTATTACTGTACGACTAACTAACTTCACAGAAAAAATATGTTTTTAAATTTTGAAGATAAAGCTAATCTTATTTCGAAACTAAAAAGTTTGAAAGTAGATCAACAGCCAGAATGGGGAATTATGACACCTCAACATATGGTTGAGCATTTGATTGTTTCTACAAAAATGTCTAATGGCGGATTGAATATTCCTTGCCGAGTTCTTGCAGAACAAATTCCGCAATACAAAGCATTTTTATTAGAATCTGACCAAGAAATGCAAAAAGGGATAAAAGCAAACGGAATGGAAGGTTTACTGGATTTACGTTACCCTTCTTTAGAAGCTTCTATAGAAAAGTTGGAGCAAGAAATTGATAAATTCAATTCTTATTTCACAGAAAATCCTGATGCAAAAATTGTCAATCCAGTTTTAAATGAGATTGGATACGAAGATTGGAAAGCATTTCATAAAAAACATTTTACACATCATTTCAAACAGTTTGGTTTGATGTAATTCAGATAAAATAAAAGCTCAGTTATAAACTGAGCTTTATTTTATTTATACCAACTACTATACATCAAATAATTATTGGCGATTCTTTCTATTTCACCTTCTTTCAATTCTTTTGGAACATCTTTAATTTTTTTAGCAGGAATTCCACCCCATAATTCTCCTTCTTTTACATGCGTTCCTTTGGTTAAAATTGCACCAGCAGCAATCAAAGAATTAGATTCAACAATGCAATCATCCATCACAATTGCGCCCATTCCAACCAAAACATTATCGTGTATTGTACAACCATGTACAATCGCATTATGTCCTATCGAAACATTATTTCCAATTGTTGTTGGCGATTTTTGATACGTCGCATGTATTGTTGCATTATCCTGAATATTTACTTTATTTCCCATTTTGATATAATGTACATCTCCACGCACAACTGCAGAAAACCAAATTGAGCAATCGTTTCCCATTTCTACCTCTCCTACAACTACCGCATTATCCGCTAAAAAGCAGTTTTCACCGAACTTTGGTGTGTGCCCATTTAATTCTTTAATTATTGCCATAACAAAATCTATAATTCTAATGATAAAGATACATTTTTATAGCGTATTTTTGTACAACTATGAGAGTATACGAAGAAATTACACCAAATAATAACGTGATGAAGTTCGTTTGTGACGAGACTTTAACACAAGGTGGCGTGGAATTCGATAAAGAATCTACAGCTACCGAATCTCCTTTAGCGCAAGTTTTATTGACTATACCATTTATTCAAAAAATATTTATCACAGCGAATTTTGTTGCGATAGAAAAAATAGATGCAGTTGATTGGGCTGATGTGACAGAAGATTTGAAAGAAATTATCAATGAACATTTAGAAGAAAACGCAATTTTAGCGCCAATGAAAAAGGCTCCTATTTCTATTTATGCAGAAATGACGCCTAACCCTGCTGCGATGAAATTCGTTTCAAATTCTATGTTAGCGCCAGAAATCATCGAAATAAAATCGAGAGAAAAAGCTGCTGGAGTTCCATTAGCTGTTGCGATTTACAAAGAATATCCTTTTGTAGAAGAAGTTTTTATTGTTGATAATTATGTTTCTTTAACAAAAAACGAAACAGAAGATTGGTCACTTTGGGCGATGGATGTTCGTTCGTTTATTACGAATTATTTACAAGCTGGAGGTCCAGTTTTTGATGAATTTTACGAATTCACAACAGAAGCTCCTGAACATGTTGTGGTAAAATCTGCTGAAGAATTTTCTTCTGTTGAGCAACAAATCAAAGCTATTTTAGATGAATATGTTCAGCCAGCAGTTGCAAATGATGGTGGTAATATCGAATTAATTGAATTTGATGAAGAAACACGAACAGCTAAAATGTTATTACAAGGAGCTTGTTCTGGTTGTCCGTCTTCTACAGCCACGCTTAAAAATGGTATTGAAGGAATTTTAAAACAAATGATGCCTGATGTTGTTGACAACGTTGAAGCTGTAAATGGATAAGATTAAAAATATTTTTATTTAAAAAATCTCAGAGCAAAATGCTCTGAGATTTTTTGTTTTTTCTCTATTTTCCTCCACTTCTATTTGCTTCTTCTGCATTAGACGTTTGACGTTTACTCACATTGATTTTTGAGTTACCAAATTTATAAGAAACTGAAAAACGTATCGATTTCGAATCATAATATTGTCTAAACGATTGCGGAATATTTTGCACATTTGTCGACAATGTTGAAAGATCTGTTTTGAAAATATCATACGCCATCAACGACAACGTTAATTTCTTATCCAGCGCCAAATATTTAAAACCTATATCTAACGATGAACTTGAACTATAATTAAATTCTCTGTTTTTTCCTTTTGGTGTAAATGTATAATTAGCTTGAGCCGTAAATGTTTTTTTAGGATTTAAATTCAGGTTATTATAAACCGAAAAATTAGCTCCATTTCCTGTATATTCTTTATCTAACACATCAATTTCATTGATTGATTTATTAAATCCAAAATTAAATTCAAGATTAGATTCCCACCATTTATAAGGTTTTAAAGTTGATGATAAACTAATTCCGTAATTAGACATTTTATAATAATTTAGTCGCTTAAATATTTGTGTTTGTGTCAATTCCCCATCCAATTCTTGTTCTTGATGAAAGGCAATTTGACCAAAACCATCTTGTATATTTTGATAATAAACTTTTGCTTGTAAATAATCTTTGAATCCATAACTTAACTCGAAATTATACACAAAAGCTGGCTGCATAAAAGGATTTCCTTCTGTGTAAGAAATAGGATTACTGTACAATTTATTTGGATTTAATTCCCAAAAAGCTGGTCGTTGAATTCTTCGCCCAAAATTAAAATTGAACGAATGATCTTCTGTTGGTTGATATTGAATATAAAATGTTGGAAATAATTTGAAATATTCTTTTTCAGTAACTGTATTTGTGGTAATCGAATTGGCTTTAGATTGCATAAATTCTCCTCTAAGTCCAATTTTTGTTGACCATTTATCTGATAATTTTCGTTGATACGATAAATATAAACTTTCTACATTTTCGGTATAATTAAAATGATCATTTTGAGTCATCAAATTCTCATTGGTATTGATATCTGTAAAAACTGAATTTAATTTATAATCAGATTCTGTAGAACTTACTTTTGAACCAAATTCCCACGTTCCCTTTTTGTATGGAAAATAAAAATCAATTTTCCCCGAAATATTCTGAATATCCTTATCATTTATATTATTTGCTAAAATTGTTTTGCGCTCTTTCTTGAAATACATATCCGAAATAAAATCATTTTCATTAGCTCCAGTATTCGACATATAATCTAAATCAACAGAAAATTTCTTTCCAATTGTATCAAACTTGTGAGTAAAATTTAAGTTCAAATTATAGTTATCTCCATCTCCACCTGTACGAGAATTGGTAGAAAAATCTTTAATAATCTGACCATTTTGATTACTAATTGTTCTTGTTCTTTCTTTTCCTCCATTGTAATTATGACCTCCATTAAACTGAATTCCAACTGTATTTTTGTCATTTATCTTATAACTTAACGTTGTCAAACCAGATAAACCGCGGTATATTTTTTTATTTCTTACCTTTTGATTCCAATGCTCAGTTGGATAATCATAATTCATATCATTGGTATAAATATTATTTCCTGTATAATGCGATAAATCAACCAACGCAGAAAATTTATCTTTAGAATATGAAAAATTAATTCCATCATTCAGAATCCCATAAATACCTTGCGTATACGAACTTCTCAACGTTGTACTCCACGCATTTTGCTTTGCTTCTTTCAATACAATATTGATTAATCCACTATTTCCCTCAGCTTCATATTTTGCAGGAGGATTTGTTATCACTTCAATCTTTTTGATATTTGCAGATGGAATACTTTTGAGATAATTTGTTAAATCATTTCCACTCATCTGAACAATTCTATCATTCACCAAAACATTCACCGTACTTTTTCCAACAATAGAAATTTGATCATCTTTAATTTTGACAGAAGGTGTATTTTTCAAAGCATCTAAAGCATCTCCACCAATTGCCGCAATAGAATTTTCAACATTAAAAACCAAACGGTCAACTAATCGCTCATACGTCTTCGCTTTTCCTTGCACCAAAACTTCTTTCAAACCTAATTGTTGACTCGTAATCGCAATATTTCCTACATCCAAATCATTGTTTACAGCTATTTTTCGCTGTTCTACAACTTTTCCCATTTCTTCTATCAATAATTCTACTTCTCCTTTTGGAGTTTTAAGAAGAAAAGTTCCATCTGTATTTGTTGTAATAAAATCTATAATAGAATCATTTTGAATGATAGAAACATCTAAAAATTCGACAGGTTGATTTTCTTGGTTAACAATTTTACCTTTTATAGAATATTGAGCAGACAAAAAATTCTGGAGTAAAAAAAGCGTTAGAATGGATGCGTAAAATTTCATTTGTGTTAATTTTTATACCTTATAGACGCTTGAATCGCTAAAATGTTACATCTTTTTTTAGTCTAAAATGTTATCTTTTATAAATAATTGATTATGTTTATATTAATTAAATCATTACGACTATTATGAAAAAGAAACTATATCTATTTGCTATTGCAAGTTTATTTGCAACATCTACCATGTTTGCGCAAACTTCTAAAACTTTTGTCATAGATGCTGGACATGGCGGTTTTGATAAAGGTTCAAATAATGGAAATATTGTAGAAAGTGAATATTCTTTAGAATTGGCTCAAAAAATTCAACAATTAGCTAAAAAGAAAAATATCAATGTTATTTTAACGAGAGATGGGAATGATTTTCTTGATTTACAATCTCGTGTTGATAAAATGCATGAATTGAATCCTGAATTGATTATCTCTTTACATTTGAACAACGCGATGAATAATAGCTTGAAAGGTGCCGAAGTTTTCATTAAAAAAGATAATACAGACTCTCATACAGAGAAAATTGGAACTGAATTAGCACAATTAGTTAGTATCAATTCAATCGAAAATAGAGGCTTGAAAAAGGCTAACTTTAAAATATTAAGAGATTCTAAAGTACCAACTTTTCTAATCGAATTAGGTTTCGCAAGTAATCCTACTGATGCCGAAACTTTGAAAAGTGCTTATCATAAAAATCAATTAGCAGAAAAAATTGTACAATTTTTAGAGAATTATCAATCGATATAAAACGAAAAAAAGGACTTCAAATTGAAGTCCTTTTTTATATTTATTTTCAAATTATTTTAATCACAATTTCCGTCTACATCACAAGAAGCACCATTTTGCAGTTGATCCAAATGATCTTTTTCGTAAGCCTGTGTCAAAGCAGAAACGAAATACTCGACAGGTTGAGCACCAGAAAGTGCATATTTACGGTCAATTACGAAAAACGGAACGCCAGAAACACCAATATTACGTGCATCTAAAATATCCGAAGCAACTTCAAAAACATTTGCATCAGAATTTAGCATTTCGAGAACTTCGGTTTTGTTCAAACCAATTTCTTCACCCAATTCAGCCAAAACTTCATAATCAGCTACATTTTTACCTTCAGTAAAATACGCTTTAAAAAGTCTTTCTTCTGCTTCCGAACCTTTTCCATTCGCTTGCGCAAAATGAATCAATCGATGAGCATCTCCTGTATTGACAACTTTAGAATTTTGTTGTTGAAAATCAATTCCAACAGCTTTTCCCATTTCAGCCAATTGATTATTCATTGCCGAAACTTGTTCTTCCGAAATTCCTTTTGCTTCGATCAAATAATCATTCACAGAAGTAATTTCAGTTTTTGATAAATCAGGATTTAACTGAAAACTTTTCCATTCAACCTGTATTTTATCTTGATAAGGAATTTGCGTTAGAGCTTGTTCAAAATGTTTTTTTCCGATGTAACAGAACGGACACATTACATCCGACCAGATTTCAATTTTCATATGGAAATTTTTGGTGTAAAAGTTTGTAAAAATACGCTTTTTATTTGAATGGATTCGGTTATTTTTCGGTTAATTTAATCTTGAAAAATTATTAACAAAATCTTGAAAAATAATCGTGCTAAATTGAGTTTTAAATTTGTTTAAGACAAGGTTTAAATTACCTTTGCAGTGAACCAAGATAAGATGATTAGTTTCATTTTTATTCCAAAACAAATAACGAACAAACAATATGTCAACACACGTAGTAGTCGGTCTTCAATGGGGTGACGAGGGAAAAGGAAAAATTACAGATGTATTAGCCGAAAAATCGGATTATGTTGTACGCTACCAAGGTGGTAACAACGCTGGTCATACGGTATATGTAGGCGATGATAAATTTGTCTTACACTTATTACCTTCTGGAGTTTTACAATGCAAAGGAAAATGTATTATTGCGAATGGTGTCGTAGTAAATCCTGAAGCTTTTTTTGCAGAAACTGAACAATTAGAAGCAAAAGGTTATTCTACAGATCACGTTTTTATCTCGAGAAGAGCGCATATCATTATGCCTTATCACATTTTGTTAGACGAATATCGTGAAGAATTTGCAGGAAAAGATAGTCAAATTGGTACAACAAAACGCGGAATTGGTCCTTGTTATGAAGATAAAGTAGCTCGTGTTGGTATTCGTGCAATTGATTTATTAAATCCTGAGGTTTTAGCAGAAAAAATCAAAGAAAATTTAGTGGTTAAAAATGCTTTATTCGAAAAATTATTCAATAAAGAGCCATTAAAATTCGAAGATATTTACGAAAAATATTTAGCTTACGGAGAGCGTTTGAAAGAACGTATCATGGATTCTGAATTAGAAATCAATCATGCGATTGACGAAGGTAAAAATGTATTATTCGAGGGTGCACAAGCATTAATGTTAGACATCGATTTTGGTACATATCCATTCGTTACATCATCTTCTCCTACAACTGGTGGAGTTTGCGTTGGTGCTGGAGTTCCTCCTACAAAATTGAAAAATTTGATCGGAGTTTCGAAAGCATATTGTACACGCGTTGGTAACGGTCCTTTCCCTACAGAATTGGACAACGAATTAGGAGAACAAATTCGTCAAGTTGGTCACGAATTCGGAGCTTCAACAGGTCGTCCACGCCGCACAGGTTGGTTAGATTTAGTAGCATTGAAACACGCTTGTATGATTAACGGAATTACACATTTAGTGATTACTAAATTAGATGTAATGTCGAATATTGATACAGTAAAAGTTTGTACAGGTTACAAAACAGAAGATAGAAAAATCATTGATTATTTTACTTCTTCTACAACTAAATTAGCTGATTACGAAGCACAATACGACGAATTACCAGGATGGAAAGAAGATATTACGAACGTAAAATCTTTTGATGAGTTACCGAAGACAGCGCAAGACTACATCCACTATATTGAGAAATACTTAGGAATCGAAGTTTATTTAGTTTCGGTTGGACCAGAGCGTTCTCAAAACATTATTAGAACAACTTTATTTTAATAAATTAAATAGTATAGCCTGACTTTTTTGTTGGGCTATAACTTTATGAGATATTTTTATGAACGAAATTTTAGAACGATTAAAACAATTGAATTTAGGTATAGATTCTATCGTCCCAATAAAAGGTGGTGATATTAACGATGCTTTTCGATTAGAATCGTTTGATAAAAAATATTTTTTAAAGGTAAATTCCGCAAACAACTTTCCTCATCTTTTCAAGAAAGAAGCACGTGCTTTAGAAGCCATCAAAAAGACCAAAACATTTTCGGTTCCGAAAGTGGTAAATGTTGGCGAAGCTGGAAAAGATTTTCAATATTTATTATTAGAATGGATGGAAACCTCTACTCCAACTGTTGTAAATTGGGAAAACTTAGGAAAAAATTTAGCAAAACTTCATCAAAATACAAGTAAACAATTTGGTTGGTCAGAAGATAATTACATTGCAATTGTCGTTCAGCCAAATAGTTTAACAGATTCTTGGAGCGAATTTTATGCAAAAAATCGCATCATACCAATGATGAAACTACTGCAAAACAAACAATTAATCAATTCAAAACAAATAAAATCTGCAGAGAATTTATGTAAACAATTGAATTCGATATTTCCAGAAGAAAAGCCAGCTTTATTGCATGGAGATTTTTGGAACGGAAATATTTTAGCCAACAAAAAAGGTGAATTCTCGGTTATAGATCCTGCAATTTATTATGGTCATCGCGAAATGGATTTGGCTATTGCAAAGCTTTTTGGAGGATTTGATGATGTATTTTTTGATGCTTATCACGAAAATAATCCTTTAGCACCAAATTTCGAAGAGCGTTTACCGATTGCACAATTATTTCCATTGCTGATACACGCTTACCTTTTCGAAGGTTATTATGTGAAAGATGTGCAAACCATTTTGAAAAAATTTTAAAAAACAAAACAAACAAATACAATGAACAAGTATCAAAATCCTTTAGAATCGAGATATTGTAGCGACGAAATGCTATATATCTTTTCTCCTGAGAAAAAATTTACAACATGGAGACAGCTTTGGATTGCTTTAGCAGAAATTGAAAAGGAACTTGGATTAGATATTACAGACGAACAAATTCAAGAGTTAAAAGATAACGCAACTAATATTGATTATGATGTTGCTGCGGCTTACGAAAAGAAATTTCGTCACGATGTAATGGCTCACGTGCACACGTACGGAGATGTTGCACCAAGTGCAAAAGCGATTATTCACTTAGGTGCTACTTCAGCTTTTGTTGGCGATAACACAGATTTGATTCAGATTCGTGATGGATTTCAACACGTAAAAGGACAATTAATCAATGTGATTGATGGTTTAGCGAAATTTGCACGTCAATACAAAGATTTACCAACTTTAGGATTTACACATTTCCAACCAGCACAATTAACAACAGTTGGAAAACGTGCAACACTTTGGTTACAATCTGTTTTATTAGATTTAGAAGAATTAGAATTCAGAATAGATACATTACGTTTTCGTGGAGTAAAAGGAACAACTGGTACAGCGGCTTCTTTCAAAGAATTATTTGATGGAGATTACCAAAAAGTAAAAACATTAGACAAAAAATTGTCTGAACGATTCGGATTCAAAAATGTTTTTGCAGTTTCTGGACAAACTTACGATCGTAAAATTGATGCACAAGCATTAGAATTATTATCAAACATTGCTCAATCTGCACATAAATTCACAAACGACTTACGTTTATTACAAAATTTAAAAGAGATTGAAGAACCTTTCGAGAAAAATCAAATTGGATCTTCTGCAATGGCATATAAACGCAACCCTATGCGTTCTGAGCGTATAGCTTCTTTAGCGAAATACGTGATGTCTTTGGCAACTTCTCCTGCAATGGTTGCGTCTACGCAATGGTTCGAAAGAACGTTAGATGATTCTGCCAACAAACGTTTAGCGGTTCCTCAAGCTTTCTTAGCGATTGATGCAATTTTAATCATTTGGAACAATATTTTAGATGGTTTAGTCGTTTATCCTAAAATCATCGAGAAGCATATCGCAGAGGAATTACCATTTATGGCAACTGAATACATCATTATGGAAGGTGTTAAAAATGGTGGAGATCGTCAAGAATTACACGAAATTATTCGTACACACTCTATGGAAGCTGCAAAACAAGTGAAAATGGAAGGAAAATCTAACGATTTGATTGAGCGTATTATTGCTGATGATAATGTGAAGATTGATAAAGAAAAATTAGTCGAATTATTAGATCCGAAAAACTTTACAGGATTTGCTTCTGAGCAAACAGAAGAGTTCTTAAAAGATTTGGTTGATCCAATTATCGAAGAAAATAAAGCACTTTTAGGCGCTCATACAGACCTTAAAGTGTAAACACGCTTAAGACAAACACATGAAACAAAAAAAAGACTTCCGAATTGGAAGTCTTTTTTTAATTTTAACCTTTAATCAATTTCAATCAATGAGAAAATTCTTTCTGCTTTTTGCACTTATTTGTTCTTTTCAACTATTTGGACAAATCAAATATATTACGAATAAAGAATTTACTGTACAAGGAAAAGCCTTTGATAATACGCCTTTTTATCATAGAATCGATACCAACAAATACACAAATCTTCCCGAAAAAGTAAAAGGTTTATTTACTGCTCCCGCTGGATTATATGTTACATTCAAATCGAATACATCGCAAATAAAACTAGATTGGACAACTCGTTCTACTTATTTGGGTGCGAATACAACTGGAATTATGGCGCGTGGATTGGATTTGTATATCAAAGAAAACGGAAAGTGGGTTTTTGCGGGTGCGGCTTTACCAAATCAGCAAAATATCAAAAGTGAATATGATATTGTCAAGAATTTATCTAAAACAGAAAAGGAATTCATGCTTTATTTACCACTTTGGAACGAAATTACAGACTTAAAAATAGGAATTGATGCATCTGCTAATTTTATCAATCAACCGATTGTATATAAAAAGAAAATCGTGGTTTATGGTTCGAGCATTGTGCAAGGTGCGTCGGCAAGTCGTCCTGGAATGAATTATCCATCAATTTTAACACGAAAAACTGGTTATGAATTCATTAATCTTGGTTTGAGTGGAAATGCTAAAATTGAAATTGAATTAGCTGAAATGATTAAAGATATTCAAGGGGTTGATTTGTTTATCTTAGATTGTGTTCCGAATAGTTCACCCGAAGAAATCAAAAGTAGAACAATTCCATTCGTCAAATTACTCCGAAAATATCATCCAAAAACACCTATTTTGATGGTAGAAAGCTTGATTCGACCAATGAGTAAATTTGATTTAACAGCTCACGAAAATATGACAAGACAAAATCAAACCTATCGCGCCCAATACGATGCATTGATAAAAGAAGGTGTAAAAGATTTATATTTATTGAAAGGTGATAATTTAATTGGTTCGGATAACGAAGGTTCTACAGACGGAATTCATCCAAATGATTTAGGTTTTAGCAGATTATCAGAAGCAATTGAGAAAAAAGTAAATGAGATTTTGAGTAAGAAATAGATCAATACTTAACTCCGATTTTACGTAAAATAAAACCTAACAACCAAATTGGTCCGACCAACAGAAATTGTAAATCCTTAAGAAAACTTGGCTTCTTCCCTTCTATTTTGTGACCTACAAATTGCAGAATCCATGTAATGATAAAAACTACTAAATAAACTATCCAAGATTTTGTACCGAATTGAAGATTGCACAACGAAATAAAATATTCCATAATCAACATTAGAAAAATCATAATAATACCAACGACAACCGATAATCTAAAATAAAAGATTGAAACAATTACCAACGCAATAATTGACGCAATGCTCATATAACCAAAGTTCTGTACATACAAATGCGGTGTTGGAATGTAGGAAATAAAACCAAGAATCGTCCAAAAGATGAGTGGAACACAAATCCAATGAATGGTTTTGTTTGTCCCATTTTGATGACTTTCTCCATATTCACTAAAAAGTTCTTCTATTTTTCTCATTTTGGATGATTTTATATTAAATATAAATTAAAATTAGATAAGATCTAAAAATTATAAATAAGTTTAATAACTCAATATAGTAATTCATATATTTGAAAGCAATATTCAAAATAGAATTTTAATAAAATATGATTATCAGAACTGATGAAAAATTAAAACTTGAAGTTAAAAAAATTTTCATTGATAAGTGGAAGACAGATTATATGATTTCAAAATATAAAATTCATTATGTCGATAATTTGGAATCATTTGTTTATTTAGAAAATAACACAATTGTAGGGCTTTTAACTTTTGTTATTGAAAATAATGAAATAGAAATTGTTTCATTAGATAGCTTTAAAGAAAATAATGGAATTGGTTCTCTTTTAATTAACGAAATAATAAAATATTATAAGATTAATAATTTTAAAAAAGTTTGGTTAGTAACTACAAATGATAATTTACATGCATTGAAATTTTATCAAAAAAGAAATTTCAATATTTCTAATATTTACTTAAATGCAGTTAATAAAGCAAGAGAGATTAAACCCTCTATACCTAAAAATGGCTATGATGACATTCCTATCTTACACGAAATCGAATTAACTTATTTATAAAATGATTTTATACGAGAAAGCCAACATCTAGATGTTGGCTTTCTCGTATACTTTGGAGCAACGACTCGTGAAAAGAAACACGAAGTGTTGATCTATATTATAAAAATTTTAAGCTTGCATGACAAAAATTGCGGGACGTTTATGAAAATCATACTTTTCATTTTTCCACTCTTTGATAGATAACGTGCGGATATCTTCGTCCTCTAATGTAATGTGACACGCAACACAAATTTTAGTTTCAGCACGAAGAATTTTCGTTAAATCGTCAACCATTTGATTGTTGCGATACGGCGTTTCCATAAAAATTTGAGCAATTCCTGTTTTCGCACTTTCAGCTTCTAAATGTGCCAATTTCTTTTTACGTTCCGTTTTATCGATTGGTAAATAACCGTGAAAAGCAAAGTTTTGACCATTCATTCCAGAAGCCATCAACGCCAACAAAATAGACGACGGACCAATCAAAGGCACTACCTTAATGCGTTTCTGTTGCGCAACTTTTACCAACTGCGCACCTGGATCTGCAACCGCAGGCAAACCAGCTTCGGAAATAATTCCGATTGTTTTGTTTTGATCCAATAATTTGATCAAATCTAACATTTCTTCTGGCTCTGTATCTTTGTTTAGAATATAAATATCTAAATCGGCTTGAACTTTTTCGGGGCAAACTTGTTTGATAAATTTACGTGCAGATTTTTCATTTTCTACCACAAACGTATCAATTGCTCGAATAACGTCAAGATTGTATAAAGGCAATACTCTACTGTGTTCGCTTTCACCTAAAAGTGAAGGGATCAAATAAACTTTAGCCGTTTTCATTGTATAATTTTAAAGATTGTATTTTTTGATGACTCCGTCTGTGGCTTCATCTAATAATTGATAAACATGCTCGAAAGCATCTTCACCATCGTAGTAAGGATCAGGCACATTTTGCGTTTGCCCTATTCCATCTTTCAAAATCAATTTAATTTTGCTTTGCTCCTCTTCACTTCGAGCTAATTGTTGCAAATCGATTAAATTTTGTTCATCCATTGCAAAGATTAAATCAAACTCATCGAAAAAAACTGGATTGAAATGCATCGCACGTTGATCAGAAATATCAACACCATATTTTTTAGCAACCGCAACCGAGCGTCTATCTGGCTGTTCTCCAACATGCCAATCGCCTGTACCAGCAGAATCTACCAAATGATTGTCACCAACCTTTGTTTGTAAAATTCCTTCTGCCAACGGAGAACGACAAATATTACCTAAACAAACCATCAGAATTTTCATTGAAAAAGTATTTATAGATTAATCTGCAATTTTACGTGAAATATCTTCGATATAACCACGGAATTGCTTATCCGTTTCTTGTAAATTTTTCACTGTTTTACAAGCATGTAAAACTGTTGCGTGATCACGTTTACCTATTTGCGTACCAATACTTGCCAACGACGCTTTTGTATATTGTTTTGCAAAATACATTGCTAATTGACGCGCTTGTACCACATCACGTTTACGTGTTTTTGACTGAATATCTTCAATCTTCACTTTAAAGTATTCACAAACTGTTTTCTGAATGTAATCAATCGAGATTTCTTTGCGAGCTGTTTGTACTAATTTTGATAACGTACGTGCTGTTAAATCTAACGTAATTTCACGTTTATTCAATGTTGCTTGCGCAATGATTGAATTTAATGAACCTTCTAATTCACGCACATTTGTATCAATATTTTGTGCGATATAATCCATTACTTCATCAGGGAATTCGATACCATCGTTTTCTAATTTTTGTTTCAGAATAGAAAGACGTGTATTGTAATCAGGATTTTGTAAATCGGCTGATAATCCCCATTTGAAACGAGAAATCAAACGATCTTCCATATCTTGAATATCTGCTGGAGATTTATCCGAAGTCAAAATAATCTGATTTCCTCTTTGATGTAAATGGTTAAATATATGAAAGAAAACTTCTTGCGTTTTTGCTTTTCCAGATAAAAACTGAATATCATCCATAATCAAAACGTCAATCATTTGATAAAAGTGAATGAAATCATTTTGATTATTATTTTTTACAGCTTCTATAAATTGTTGTGTAAATTTCTCAGTTGAAACATACAAAACAGTTTTCTCTGGATGTAAATCTTTTACTTCTAAACCTATCGCATGCACCAAATGAGTTTTTCCTAATCCTACTCCACCATAGATGAATAGAGGATTGAACGAAGTCCCTCCTGGGCGTTTGGCAATCGCACGACCAGCCGCACGAGCTAATCGATTTGATTCTCCTTCGATAAAATTATTGAATGTATAATTATGATTTAATTGCGAATCAATTTTTAATTTTTGCAATCCTGGAATAACGAAAGGATTCATCATTTTACCAGCTTGCAAATTAATTGGCGCTTCTACCTCTTGTGGGCGAGGTTTTTCTTTGTTCGAACTTGGAATACGTACCGTAAATGGCTCACGTCCTTGCGACTTTTGATCCATCAAAATACTGTATACCAATTTTGCATCAGAACCTAATTCTTTTTGTAAGGCACTTTTTAAAATTTTGATATAATGCTCCTCTAACCATTCGTAAAAAAATTTACTTGGTACTTGTATTGTTAAAACATTATTATTTAGTTTGCCCGGACGTATCGGTACAAACCAAGTATTGAAGGCATCTTCCGCAATGTTGTCTTTTATAAAAGACAAGCATTTTTCCCACACAGAATTTGCAGTTATCGTCATAATATTGTCCAAAAGTGCTTAAGTTTTAATGTAAATTACTGAAAGTCAATGTTAAATTTTCATCAACCCTTCTCTACAAAATTGTGAACAAATTTTGAATAAAAAAAATGATTTAGGTATTGATATATTAAAAAATACTTTGTATAATTCAAAAATATCAATAAGTAGTTTTAGATAAAATAAAAGTACTACAAAGATAATCTTTTCGGACATATTTTGGCTTATAAAACTAATAATTCATATTTTTGTATCACTATGGAAATTACACAAGAAAAAATTGACTTCGCAATTATCAAAGTAGAAAATCATTTAAATGATTTGGGCATCAAAAATAATTTTTCTCTTTTACGAATTGAACAAGGTGAAGAAGAAAATGTAAGGACTTTTTATTATGAAATAGCAAATCCTACTTTCAAAACGATTATTCAAATTCAATACGATTTCTTAAAAGAAGAGCAAAAAGATTCTTCGCAAACTTCTTTTAGTTGGATGGATTACAAAAAAATTACTGAATAGACTTTTTCATTTTTTATATAATTAATGATAAAGTCTTTTTTTTGTTCTCTACTTTTGAAGATTAAAATGATGTTTTAGAAAATTATGGAGAAGATAGAACAAACCGAACAATTAAATGTTTTTCGCACCAAAACTCGTATTCTGTATAAACACACCGATCAAATGAAAGTGGTTTATTACGGAAACTATCCTGAGTTTTATGAAATTGGTCGTGTAGAATTGATGCGTGAGCGTGGTTTTCCTTATGCCGAATTGGAAGCAATGGGAATTCAGATGCCAATTATCGAAATGCATACTAAATATATTGGTAGTGCTTTGTACGATGAATTAATCGAAATTGAAACTACAGTTCATGAGCGTGACAAAGGTGTTCGCATTCGATTTGATTACAATATATATAATGAAGCGGAAAAAATAATTAATCAAGGATACACTATTTTATGTTGTATTGATGCCGAAACTCGTCGTCCTGTTCGTATTCCAGAACGTATTTGGACAAGTTTAGGTTTATAATATTATTTAGAATGATTAATTATTCGTTAAAACAAATTCTTGCACATGATTTCTCATTAAATTTGTTCCTTAACAAAACATGATTAAAAACGAATGTCAACACTTCAAGAAAAAATCAATCAAACGATTGTAGACGTTATCGATTTTCCAAAAGAAGGAATTGTCTACAAAGACATTACTCCATTGTTCTTAAATCCTGAACTTTCGGACGAAATTGTAGACGCTTTTGTAGAAAAAGCAAAAGGTAAAGTGGATATTGTTTGTGGAATTGAAAGCCGAGGATTTTTATACGGAATTCAGATTGCACAAAAATTAAAAGTCCCTTTTGTATTAATTCGTAAAGCTGGTAAATTACCTCCTCCAACAATTAGTCAATCGTATGATTTGGAATATGGACAAGCAACGATAGAAGTAAATTCGAATTACATCAAAGATGGTGCGCGAGTTTTAATTCACGATGATGTTTTGGCAACTGGTGGAACTGCCGAAGCTTGTGCTAAATTGGTAGAAAAATGTGGCGGAAAAACAACACAATTTTCTTTTATTGTTGATTTGACTTTCTTAAACGGAAAAGATAAATTAACCTCTTTTACAACTGATATTGTTACTTTAACAGAATATTAAACTAAAAACTCCGTTCAAAATTTTTGAGCGGAGTTTTTTATTTTTTAGGCGCTATAATCACTTCTGGTGCTCTTTCATTCCCGATATCCAACAAAGCTTTTATATTCGCTAAAATCTCTCTAAAACTCTGTTTACCTTCCGTTTTATAAGGTCCGCTATCTGCATTATATCCAATACAATCTAATCCGAAAACTTTTCCTAAGAAAAGCGCTCTTTTGAGATGATAAGATTGAGAAATTAAAATCACTTTATCAAATTGATAAATATTTTTGGTTCTATAAATCGTGCTATACGTGTCCAAACCTGCCCCATCGAGATAAGTATCTTCAATTTTGACACCTCTATCCAACAAGTATTTTTCCATCACGTCAATTTCATTAAAATTCTCGTGAAGTTTTTCTCCAGAAAGTAAAATTACATCCACTTGATCTTCTTTGTAAAGTCGAATTGCAGCATCCAAACGATCTTTCAAAAAACGAGTTGGTTGTCCATTAGCTTGAACTTTTGCACCAAAAACAACTGCCACACGATAATCTGACGGAATATTTCCTTGATAATTGTAAATGTAATACGAAGTAAAAATCTGAATAATCAATGCAACAATCAAAGTAAAAACCGCTATTAATCCAACGATAAACATACTTTTACGCATTACAAATCTTCCTATTTTTACAAGTTTACTCAACTATCTTTTGCTTTAAAAAATTTTAACATTCAAAAGTCTATAAGTTTAGTGATATTTAAAAATTATAAATGTGAAAATTATTTTAAATTTTTCATCGTAATTTTAGAGAATGAATGAGATTGAGTTAAGAACAGTTACCGTTGAACGCTATTTGCAACCTTTGCGCGAAGATGGTTCTTTGCCTGCACTAGCTGATGCAGATGACGGTTTTAAATATGTTTTGAAATTTAAAGGTGCTGGTCATGGCCCTCGCATGCTGATTTCTGAATTGTTAGGAGGAGAAATTGCACGTGTTTTAGGATTTAAAGTTCCTGAATTAGTTTTTGCAAATTTGGACGAATATTTTGGTCAATCCGAAGCTGATGAAGAAATTCAGGATTTGTTAAAATTTAGCGAAGGAACTAATTTGGCTTTGCATTATTTATCTGGTGCAATCAATTATGATCCTGCTGTGATGAAAATTGATGATAAATTATCTTCGCAAATCGTTTGGTTAGATGCATTTTTGACGAATGTAGATCGTACTTTTCGTAATACAAATATGTTGATGTGGTACAAAGAATTGTGGTTGATAGATCATGGTGCATCTTATTATTTTCATCATTCGTGGGACAATTGGGAAAAAGCGGCTCTTGCTCCTTTTACACCAATTAAAGACCATGTTTTATTGAAAAATACGACAAAACTTGAAGAAGTTGATGCAGAATTTAAAGCGATTTTGAATGATGAAATAATTGATAGAATTGTCGATTTGATTCCTGATGAATGGTTAGAAACAGAAGTTACACATTCTACTCACGAAGAAATGAGAACGGTTTACAAAACATTTATCAAAACACGATTACAACACACCGAACTTTTTATAAACGAAGCGAACAATGCCAGAAAAAATCTTATATGAGTATGCAATTCTTCGTTTAGTTCCGAAAGTTGAACGCGAAGAATTTATCAATGTTGGAGTGATTTTATTTTCTAAAAAAGAAGATTATTTGAAAGTAAAATATTTTATTAATGATAATAGAATTAATGCTTTTTGCCACGAATTAGACCTTGATTTTATTGACAGTAATTTGAATGCTTTGTCTAAAATTGCCGAAGGAATTCATCCCGAATCTGCTGTCTCTAATTTCGAAACGCCAGAACGTTTTCGCTGGTTAACAGCTGTCAGAAGTTCGTCTATTCAAAGTTCTCGTCCGCATCCAGGTAAAACAACAAACCTTGATAAAACCTTGGATCGATTATTTAAAGAACATGTTTTGTAAAAGTTAAATACTTAAAAACGAATGTTTTAAAAATATTTTCTTAAATTTGGTTATACATTAATTTTAAATTATTTATCGCCATGAGTACATTAAGAAACAAAGTTCAGCTAATTGGGAATGTTGGTAGCAATCCTGAAGTTAAGACATTAGAAAACGAAAAGAAGCTTGCAAAATTTAGTCTAGCAACAAACGAAAGCTACACAAATAGCAAAAGTGAGAAAGTGCAGCAAACGACGTGGCACAATTTAGTTGCTTACGGACCAATTGTAAATGTGATCGAAAAACACGTAGAAAAAGGAAAACAACTTGCTGTAGAAGGCAAATTGACTTACCGAGATTATCAAGATAAAGATGGTCAACAAAAAACGATTACAGAAATTATAATTGATGAAATTGTACTTCTTTAACGTTTAAGATAAAAGGGAAACGAATTAGTTCGTTTCCCTTTTATTGTTTTATTAATTAACTTTTTCTAAAATAGTTTCCAAACTCTGGATTTATTACAATCATTAAACCTACTATTAGACTAAATATGATTATTAAAACGATATATGAAAGTATCATTAACAAAAAAATTAAAAAGATTTTCCATATAATCAATTTTACTGATTTTGTTGGATAATAATTCTTATAAAAGAAGAATAAAATAAATGGAAGTAATAAAAAACTTAATGATGTAATTTTAAAAATAATTTCCAAATCATTTTTAAAAAAATACATTAGTGGATAAATTATTAATATTGAACTTATTGTATAAAATGATAAAATAAATGAATTCATCACTACATGTTCATAATAATTTTCACCCCATTTTCTAAAAACAATTTTTGTAAGTATCGCAAAAAATGGAAGTAATGCTAACATCAATAATGCATTATTACTAGCTAAGAAGGCAATTATATCATTTGAAAACTCATTATTAAGTCCCATAGACTTATAAGTCTCTTTAAAAATGTCATTTAAACCAATTACTTGATAACTTAAAAATGATGCAATACCAGAAAGTGCTAGAGCAAACATTAAAGGCTTATAATGATTAACACGGCTTCCTTCAATAAATTCCCTTGCAGTTTTACCAGGATTTATTGCGGTTTTCTTTAATGTATAGTAAAAACCTTTGTTTGTATGCGCATACAAATCTTGCAATTCATCCAATATATAAGTTTTATTAATTCTCTTATTTTTACGTTGACCACAATTTCCACAGAAATTTTCTGTAATCAAATTACCACAAGTCATACATTTATCACTCATAAAAATCTTAAGAATTAATTATTTCTATTTTTTAATTCTTGGTTGATTTGATTTAAACCTGTAACAAATGGAATAAAAATGACAGATAAAGAAACAAAAACGACATTTATAGGTTTTAAATAATTTGCAAAAACTCCAAGAGTAAGTGAAATAGAAATTATAAGTAATATAATTTGAATCGTAATTGTTAGTTTATTAACTTTTTTATGTTTAGTCTGTAATTCATCTAATGTTAGTTCTGATAATTTATTTTTAGTTTGCATGAGTTTTTAGTATTAATTACATCAAAAATAAAAAATTAAATGAAACAAAAAAGGATTTCAAAAAATGAAATCCTTTTAATATTATCCTAACATTCGAATCGCGGTTTTTAGACCTTCGATAAATGTATCTATTTCTTCTTTTGTATTATAAACAGCGAATGAAGCGCGTACCGTTCCCGGAATATTGAAATGATGCATAATTGGTTGCGCACAATGATGACCAGTACGAACCGCAATTCCTTTTTTGTCTAAAATCATTCCGACATCTGATGAATGAACACCATCAAATTTTAAGTTGAAAGAAACAGCACCAGAATGCTCTGCATCTTTTGCATAAATCTCCACTTCATCAAATTCTGATAAACGTTGAATGGTATAATCTACCAATTCTTTTTCGTAATCATGAATCGTTTGCATTCCGATAGAATTGATAAAATCTACCGCAGCTCCAAGTCCGATAATTCCTGCAATATCTGGTGTACCTGCCTCAAATTTGAAAGGTAAGCAAGCATAAGTCGAAACTTCCATCGTTACATCTTTTATCATCTCTCCTCCTCCATGAAAAGGTGGTAATTCATTCAAGATATCTTCTTTTCCATACAAAATACCGATTCCAGTTGGACCATACATTTTGTGTCCAGAAAAAACCAAGAAATCACAATCCATTGCTTGTACATCAATAACCGTATGTGGAGCAGATTGCGCCGCATCAATCAAAACCCAAGCACCTTTTGCATGCACTTTTTCGATAATTGTTTCAATCGGATTTACAACACCTAAAGCATTCGAAACTTGATTAACACAAACTAATTTGGTTTTATCTGTCAATAAATCATCCAACTTCTCAATATCCAAAATACCTTCTGCAGTTAACGGAATATATTTCAGTTTTGCACCAGTTCGTTGACACAACAATTGCCAAGGAACGATGTTAGAATGATGTTCGATTTCGGTAATAATAATTTCGTCATCTGCTGTTAAAACATTACGAAGTGAATTCGAAACTAAGTTAATTCCTTCCGTTGTTCCACGCGTGAAAATGATTTCATAATCGTGTTTCGCATTGATAAATTTTTGAATTTTACGACGCGATTCTTCCATCAAATCTGTTGCTTCTTGACTTAATGTATGAATTCCACGATGTACATTTGCATTGTACTTTTCGTAATATTCGTCTAAAACATCTAAAACAACTTTCGGTTTTTGAGAAGTTGCACCATTATCTAAATAAACCAATGGCTTTCCATTGACTTCTCTATTTAAAATTGGAAATTGACTTCTTATTTGTTGAATATCTATTGACATTTTTTTTAGTTTTGAGTAATGAGTTATGAGTGATGTGTAATAAAAAAGTAAGTATTCAAAATAGTTTCAAATACTTACTTTATATTTCAAAATAAGTTCAACTTAAAACTTATTACGTATAACTCAGAACTATATTTTATAATTCGAAATCTAAACTAACTCCTAATTTTTTTGCAATTATAGAGTTTACTCTATTTGAGATTTGTGGAATTTGTACATGGCGCAAAGCATCTGCAGCAAAGGCATACAATAACATTGCTTTCGCTTCTTTCTTCGGAATACCACGTTGTTGCATGTAGAATAAAGATTCTTCTTCTAATTGCCCAACTGTACATCCGTGCGAACATTTTACATCGTCAGCAAAAATCTCTAATTGAGGTTTTGTATTAATTGAAGCTCCATCAGATAATAAAACATTATTATTTTGTTGGAATGCATTCAATTTTTGTGCTTCTTTGTGTACATAGATTTTACCATTGAAAACTCCTTGCGCTTTCTCATCATAAATCCCTTTGTACAATTCGTGCGATTCACAATTTGGGAAATTATGCTCCACAAATGTATGATGATCGATATGTTGTTTACCATCAATCACCGTAATTCCGTCCATTACAGAGTTACAATTTTCTCCATTCTGGAAGAAATTCAAATTGTTACGTACAATTTTTCCTCCAAAAGCAAATGTAAATACATTGGCACGAGAATCTCTTTCTTGATTAATGTATGTATTGTCAACTAAAGAAGCATCGTTAGAATCATTTTGGAATTTGTACCAATGAATTTCAGAATTACGTCCAACATTCACCTCCGAAACAACATTTGTTAAGTTTGCTTTTTCGTCTAATGTTTGATGTCTTTCGATAATTTGAACTTGTGCATTATCTCCAACTACAACCAAATTACGTGGCTGGTACATTGCTTCTTGAGAAGCTCCTGTTGAGAAATAAACAATCTGAATTGGCTTAGATAAAATCACATTATTTGGAACATAAATATAAGCTCCATCTTTTGCAAAAGCTGTATTTAAAGCAACTAGACTTTCGTCTTTTTTCGCAATTTTTCCGTAATAATTCTCAATTACAGCTTGATGAGTTGTTTTATGCATTGCGCTTGACAAGACACAAATATCAGCTTCATCATGTGTTGTATTTGACAAAAACGAAGAATATTTTCCGTTAATGAATACGATTGTATATGTATCGATATCATTAATCAAATATTTCTTGATGTCTTTGTACTCTACTGCAACTTCGTCTTCTGGGAACAATTTGTAATCCACCTTCAACAAAGGAGCAAGATTTGTATATTTCCATTCTTCGTCTTTACGTGTCGGAAAACCTTTTTGATTAAAGATTTCGATAGCTTCTTGACGTAAACCTTCGACTCCTTTATTCACTTTATTTTTTTCGTTGAACACTAAATGACGAGAAACTAAATTTTCTTTTAAATCAATCATTTTAGATATTGTATTAATGTATTATGTAAGAAGTAAAAAGTACTTTGGACTTAATACATTTTACATTTTACAAAATGTTTAGATTCCTGCTTCTTCTTTTACCCAGTCGTAACCTTTTGCTTCTAATTCTAAAGCTAATTCTTTACCACCAGATTTAATGATTTTTCCGTCTGCTAAAACGTGTACAAAATCAGGAACGATATAGTCTAATAAACGTTGGTAGTGTGTAATTACTAACACTCCATTGTTTTCATTTTTGAATTCGTTTACACCATCCGCAACAATACGTAAAGCATCAATATCTAAACCAGAATCAGTTTCATCTAAAATCGCTAATTTTGGGTTTAACATTAACATTTGGAAAATTTCGTTACGTTTTTTCTCACCTCCAGAGAAACCTTCGTTAAGAGAACGAGATAAGAAATCTTTTTTGATTCCTAATAATTCTGCTTTTGCACGAATTTCTTTCAACATTTCTGAAGCTCCCATTTCTTCTAAACCTTGTGCTTTACGCGTTTCGTTGATAGAAGTTTTGATGAAGTTTGTTACAGAAACTCCAGGAATTTCGATTGGATATTGGAAAGACATAAAAATTCCTTTTTGTGCTCTTTCTTCTGGTGCTAATTCTAAGATTGATTCATTATCAAACTCGATATCACCATCCGTTACTTCGTATTCTTCTTTACCTGTAATAACGTTAGATAAAGTTGATTTTCCAGCACCATTAGGTCCCATAATCGCGTGAACTTCACCTGGATTAATTTGAAGGTTTAAACCTTTTAAAATTTCGCGCTCTTCGATACGAGCGTGTAAGTCTTTTATATTTAATAACATAATCTAATTTGTAAATTAGTTAATGTGATAATTTTCTAATTATCTTGATTTTGATGTACTTATTATTTTATTCACAATTTTAGAAATATTAACCAATTTTTCGGTTAAATACTCTGAATTGGGATAATTCTTTGATAATTGACATAATTCTAACCAATACATAGTTTCGTCAATTTCTTTTGCTGAAATTTTGAATTTATGAATAAAATCGTTCATACTCTCAGCATTTTGAGCTTCTCTAATATTAGCTCCGATAGAAGTTCCTGATTTTAATAATTGGTTTGAAATTACAAACTTTTTATTCATTTCAAGTTCTTCACAATATTCTATTATTAATAGTGAAAATTCTAAAGTTAATTTTAAAATGATATTATCTTTTTCCATCGTTAACACATTTATAATTAACTCATCAACACATTATCACATTAATAAACTATCCTACAGAACCTTCTAATGAGATTTCTAATAATTTTTTGGCTTCAACGGCAAATTCCATTGGTAATTTGTCTAATACTTCTCGGCTAAAACCATTTACGATTAATGCAATCGCTTTTTCTGTATCGATACCACGTTGATTACAATAGAACAATTGATCTTCACCAATTTTAGAAGTTGTTGCTTCGTGCTCTAATTGAGCCGATTTATTTTCAATCTCAATGTAAGGGAAAGTATGCGCACCACACTCGTTACCCATCAACAATGAATCACATTGTGAGAAGTTACGTGCTCCTTCAGCATTCTTCATTACTTTCACCAAACCACGGTAAGAGTTTTGAGATTTACCAGCAGAAATACCTTTCGAAATAATTGTCGATTTCGTATTCTTACCGATATGAATCATTTTTGTTCCTGTATCCGCTTGTTGATAATTATTTGTTACCGCAATTGAGTAAAACTCACCTACCGAATTATCTCCTTTTAAAATACAAGAAGGATATTTCCAAGTTACCGCAGAACCTGTTTCAACTTGCGTCCACGACACTTTTGCATTTTTCTCACAAACTGCACGTTTTGTTACAAAGTTGAAAACTCCACCTTTTCCTTTATCATCACCTGGATACCAGTTTTGTACTGTAGAATATTTGATTTCAGCATCATCCATAATGATTAACTCAACCACAGCAGCGTGTAATTGGTTTTCATCACGCATTGGGGCTGTACAACCTTCTAAATACGAAACATAAGAACCTTCGTCCGCAATTAATAGAGTACGCTCAAACTGTCCTGTTCCTGCGGAGTTGATACGGAAATACGTTGACAATTCCATTGGACAACGAACACCTTTTGGAATATAACAGAATGATCCATCCGAGAAAACTGCCGAGTTTAAAGCTGCATAAAAGTTATCTGTTGGCGGAACTACTTTACCAATGTATTTTTTAACCAATTCTGGATGCTCTTTGATTGCTTCCGAAATTGACATGAAAATAATTCCTTTTTCTGCTAAAGTTTCGCGGAAAGTTGTTTTTACTGAAACTGAATCAAAAACCACATCAATCGCAACTCCAGACAAACGTTTTTGTTCGTCTAAAGAGATTCCTAATTTCTCGAAAGTTTTTAATAATTCAGGATCAACTTCGTCTAAACTTGCTAATTCCTTCTTAGGTTTTGGAGCTGCATAATACTGAATAGCCTGAAAATCTGGCTTTTCGTAAGTTACGTTTGCCCATTCTGGTTCTTCCATCTTAACCCAAGCACGGTAAGCTTCCAAACGCCATTCCGTCATCCACTCAGGCTCCTCTTTTTTGGCTGAAATAGCACGCACGATATCTTCATTCAATCCAACTGGGAATTCTTCATATTCCATTTCAGTCGTCCAACCAAACTCATATTGCTTTTGGCTAGCAAGATCTTCACGTAGATCGTCTTCTGTATATTTTGTGTTACTCATCTTATTATTTATAAAATGTATAGGTAAAATTAAACTGTAAAGGTTGCTGCTTATCAGCTTTATTTCCTAAAAATTTGAATTCTTTTAATCGTTGATTTTGATCTAAAATAACCTCAAATTGTGGTTGATTATTTTTCGAAATCTGATATTTATTTTGAGCAATTAATTTAATTTCTGACCAAGGTCCTTCTACCAAATTAATTCTTTCTGTTTTTGGCGCAACATCTGGTGTATATTCTTTTATTTTGAATGGCACCTTAAATGTTGAACTGCTATAACAAATCTTATTAATGTCTTGACCTAATGATTTTGTAATTCTACAATCGTGCATTAATCGGTCTTCGAAACCAATTTTCTGATCCATATAGGTTTTCTTCAACATCACATCTCCTTCTAACCAAATGATATCAAAAAGTTTATTTCCGTTTTTGACATACATATTTTCTTGGTCGTAAAAGAATTGATTTGTTTTTGCTTCACTTCCTTTTCTTGCAATTGTTTCGACAGAAATTACACCATCTTTGTACGTATAACTTACTTTAGTTGGTGTTGCAACCTCATCAGTCAATTCAAAATCAAGAAGATTTCCTGTCACATCATAATTTGCTTTGTACGCAACTTTTTTGTTTGATGCATTGGTAATGGTGATTGTTTTGATTTTTGATTCGTCTAAATCCAACGCTTTTATAAAAGGTTTTACATTAAACAAACCGAAAAATAGTTGTTCTGAATAGACTTTATTCAATTTTTTTGAAGATTCGGTTGGTTGAAAAACCATCAAATCTTTTTCTACAATTGTATTTTGTCCAAAAGCAACAAAACCAATCAAAAACGTAACGAATAAAGCTATTTTTTTCATCTTAAACAGCAAAACTTTCTCCACAACCGCACGTGCGCGATGCATTTGGATTATTGAATACGAAACCTTTTCCATTCAATCCTCCCGAATATTCTAATGTCATTCCAACAAGATATAAGAATGATTTTTTGTCAACCAAAATTCTTACATTATTGTCATCGAATAATTTATCATCTGCACTTTGTTCTTTTGTAAACTCTAAATTATAGTTTAAACCTGAACATCCTCCACTTGTTACTCCTACACGTACAAAAGATTCTTCGATAGAAGTTCCTTCTTCTTGTAAAAGTGAAATTATTTTATTTTTTGCTGATTCTGAAACCTTAATCATTTTATTCTAATTTTATATTGCAAAGATACTTATTTAAAATGACTTCAAATAATGAACGATATAAATATTAACAATCACTTAAGTTATATTATTTATCGCCAACTTACAATTGGATCAAATTACTTCAATCCCAATTTGTTTCGTGTACGTTTCAATACTTTTTGTGCAACATCTCTTGCCTTCAATGCTCCATTTTCTAAAAATGCATCCAAAGTCGCTTTATCATTCATCAATTCATCAAACTTAGTACGCGCATCAGCATATTTCTCTAAAATCAATTCGTATAAAGCCTGTTTTGCATGACCATATCCGTAACCTCCATTCAAATAATTTTGACGCATTTCCTCTATTTGTTCTGGCGTTGCCAATAATTTGTATAAAGCAAAAACATTGTCTGTATCTGGATTTTTAGGATCTTCTAATGGAGTTGAATCCGTTTCAATCGACATTACTTGCTTGCGCAATTGTTTTTCTGGTAAGAAAATATTGATAAAATTATTTCTTGATTTAGACATTTTATTTCCATCAGTTCCAGGAATCAACATAATATTTTCGTCGATTGCTGCTTGCGGTAAAACAAAAGTTTCTCCCATTTGGTGATTGAATTTTTCGGCAACACTACGTGTAATTTCCAAATGTTGCAATTGATCTTTACCAACTGGTACAACTTCTGCATCATACAATAAAATATCCGCAGCCATCAAAATTGGATACGTAAATAATCCAGCATTTACATCTGCTAAATAATCCGCTTTATCCTTGAAAGAATGCGCTAAAGTAAGACGTTGAAATGGAAAGAAGTTCAATAAATACCATGTTAATTCTGTTGTTTCAGTCACATCAGATTGACGGTAAAAAACTACTTTCGAAGGATCTAAACCTAATGCCAGCCAAGTTGCAGCCACTTCGTACGTATTTTGTTTTAACACTTCCGCATCTTTTATTTGCGTTAAAGCGTGTAAATCAGCAATAAAAATGAAAGAGTCATTTCCTTCTTTCTCCGTTAATTCGATTGCGGGAGAAATTGCTCCTAAAATATTTCCTAAGTGCGGAGTTCCAGTAGCTTGAACTCCTGTAAGTATTCTTGGCATTTGTTTAAAAATTTAAGGAGCAAAGATAAACTTAATCAACGAAATGCACCAATTGTAACGAGAAGTTTATTTGAATTAATTGACAAGAATGACGAAAAACATATGGATGAACTAAAAAAGCTTCCCAATTTGTCGAAATGGCCAAGTGATTGTGCGACCTACTTTTCTTAAAATAGTTGGAGATTTATAATAACTTACAACAGTAGCTCCTAAAGTAACTTCACTTGCTTCGTTATTACTTATAATTTTTTGACAAACTTCGGGATTACTAAAAGTGAATGATTGAATTTTATCAACAGAATATTCTTTGTATTCAATTTCGTAATTTGACTGTCCTTTAGGAACTTTAAGTTCAAATTTCCCATCTTGATTTGTAACTGATATTTTGTTACTTTCTTTCAACTTAATTTCTGCATCCGAAATAGGGAATCCATTTGTATCATACAATAAACCTTGTACAACAATCGAGTCATTTTCGGTTTGTGCTTTTGTGATAGTTGAAAAACTTAAAAATCCAACTAAAGAAGAAAGCTGTAACCATCTTTTGGATTGATTAGAAATAGATTTTGAAGCTTCGTATGAATTAAACTGTTCTAAATTTCTGGTTTTAATTTTTACACAAGCGGTAGGATTATCATTCAGAAAAGTTTTTAATTCTTTGAATGAATAATGATCTAAATCGTGAACACATTTCGAACAAACATCACAAAACTTTTGTTGTGCATTTGCATCAGCCATTTCGTTCCAATTCTGATTGCATTTTTTATCAATTTGTAGCTGCATAAAAATCTACTTTTCAATAAAATTAAACTTTTTTCGAAAATTTTTCAAACCTCAACCAACCTTTTTGCAAAAAGATGAATCTATAAAGAAAAAAGATTCATTAACCTTAAATTATATTGATATGAGTAACAAAGCTTTTTTAGACATTCTTTTCGAAAATCGAAACAAAGAATATGGTGCTTATCAACTGAGACAAGTTGCAAGCCAAGATTTGATGAAATCTCTTTTTGTAGGGATTGGTATTGTTGCATTAATTACTGGTGGAACTATTTATGCAAATAATAGAACGATGAATGCTACAACAATTGATGAAAATAGTGTAATAGCTTGTCCGATTTATATTCCTGAAACTCCTCCAATAGAGAAAAAAGAAGAAGCAGTTCCTCCAAAAGAAGATCCACCAATGGAAGAAAAAACAATTCAATTGAAAACAGATCAGGCGAAACATATTATTCCGACTCCAACAGAGAGTCCAAAAGTTGAAGAAACTATAAAATCTGTTGATGAACTGAAAGGAAAAGATTTAGGCACTTTTGATAGAGATGGTGATAAATCGAATGGACAAGTTGGTGGAGGAAAAGAAAGTGACGAAGGAAATAAAGTAGGTAAACAAAATACCGACATTCCAGAAGGACCAAAAACACCAGATCCTGTAAAACCTGATGTTGCAATTACAGCGAAAAATGCTGCGGTAATGGCAATTTATCCTGGTTGTGAAAGCGAAAGCAAAAAAGGAAATGCTGCATTGACAAAATGTATGAGTGATAAAATCTCGAAAGAATTGGGTGGAGAATTAAGTGATTTTGCCGAAACTGCTTCTCGAAATAATATTGGTTCTGCGGTTGCGAAAATGCAATTTATTGTAAACAAAAATGGAGAAATTTCGCAAGTAAAACCATTAAGCGGAAGTAATCAAGATTTAGGAAAAGAGGCTAAATCTGCGTTGGAGCGTATCAATAAACAAATTCTAAGAAAAGGTAAAAAAATAACGCCTGCAAAATTAGAAGATGGTTCTGATGCAAATTTAATCTTTTCAATTCCTGTTAGATTTCAAACAAACGAATAATTAATAATACTTTTCTTTCTGAAACTATTGCATTCATTTTTTTTGAGTGTGATGGTTTCTATTGTTTAAGAAATTGAATATCTATTCCGAAAAAGTTCCTTTAAATGCATATTTGTCGTATAAAATTTAAGTTTTAAGTCAATCTTAACACAATAAAATTGTAACTTCGTCGCGAATTATGAATAAGAATATTGTTTACGGATTGATTGGTTTCGGTTATTTTTTGATCGGAATTTTTACTTGGAAATATCAGTTTTTCATCATCAAATTAGATGAAACAAAAGCGATGTTATTGGGTATTTTATTTATTGTTTATGGCGCTTTTCGTGTTTATCGCGGTATAAAATCTTATAAAAATGATCAAGAAAATTAGTTTACTTTCACTTTCGGCCTTTCTTATTTTTTTTACTTTTAGTTGTAAAGACAAGGAAAAACCAACAAAAGCAGAACAAAAAACTGCTGTAAAGCGAGCTTTGCACGAATACGGAGATTTGGCAATGACGGTTGATCCAAGTTTTAAGAATTTGGCGCAATCTTTGGCAGATATGTACATGGTTGATTATCCGGATGTGAAAATTACGATTAACGAAGAGATTGAAGAAAAAGCAATCAAAGATTTTTACGAAGGTAAAATTCCTGTTTTGATGGTAAGTAAGCCGCTTACAAAAGCACAACAACAACATTTATTCGACAAAACAACAACCAAATATATTTCGTCTGTAATTGCTTTGGATGCTACAGTTTTTATTACTTCTGTTGATAATCCAATCAATTCTATTACGGTAAATGATATTAAGGATAATTTGTACAAAAAAGATCCAAAAATAACGTTTGTTTACGATCATCCAAACTCAGCGAATTTCAATACAATAAATGATAAACTAAAATTATCTGTAGAAAATGGCGCAAAAGTAACAGCGATGGGTGATGCAGAAAAAGTGATTGATTTTGTGCAAAAAGATAAAACTGCAATCGGAATTATTGGATTGAATATTTTGAGTGACAAAGGAAATCCGAAAGTTGAAGAATATCTTAAAAAGGTAAAAGTATTACCTATTGCAGATGATAAAGGAAATTTGGTGTTACCAACTATTCCGAATTTGAAATATGGTGTTTATCCTTTTTATCGTCAAATTTATATTTTGAAAAATGAAGTTGGTTTCGGAATTGGAGCAGGTTTTACGAGGTTTGCAGGTTCGCAGCGTGGTCAAAAAATTGTAACGCGCGAAAGTCTTCAACCTTATTATATTTATAAACGTGAAGTTCAGATTAACAATTTAGAACAACCCTTACAATAAAACAAAAAACCTTCCGAATTGGAAGGTTTTTTTACTTTTTAACGGGGAAATCTTTATGATTTTCTTTTATCTTTTTAATCTTTTCGAAATTTGAATTAAAATTCCCATTAAACAACTTTTTTATTTCTTTTTGCTTAATCAACCAATCTTCTATCGGACTTCCTTTATTTATTTTAGTTGCATCAATTTCACTTAATAATTCTGTTGCTCTTTTATCTATTTCTATAATATTTTCAAAAGTATCAAAATTAATCGGCCCAAATCATTAGGCATTGTTACACAACCTAAAGTGTAAGAAACGACCATCGGATAATCTTTATAATGTTTATACAATTCCACAATTCGAATATCATCTCTGTAAACTAATTCTTCACTTGAATAAATTCTTAAAACATCATTAGAATTTTTTGCTAAATAGAACAAATCATCATTCGATAATTGATTTTTGATGTTCTCAAATTTTTGATAGACTTTGCTTTTACTTCCTCCTATCCCTACATGAGAAGATTCTGCATTCTCTTCAATTAATAAAGGTTTAATTAATCTTTGATTCTTCGAAGATAATTGCCCAAATGAAATAATAGGTAAGAAAAATAAAAGTAAAATACTATTCATAATATTAATCAAATCTTGCTCCCCAAGGATTTTGCAAATCGAACCCTAAACTAAATAACATTCCGTTCTTGCGACCATCAACTTGATAATCTGACAAACCAATATCGTATGAAATTCCAGCTTTTAAAGAACCAACTTTAAACTTTAGAATTGGAGAAACAAACAACGGATTGCTATTTTTAGAATCCATTCCTTGCTTGTACCCTACTCCAATATCCACACCTTGATTATTGTCTCCAAAACCAATATGCGACATCAAATTGATATCCAAATGACGCTCCGAATTCGAGTTCAAATTATACACCAAAGAAGGTTCTAACGCAATTCCCTCGGAAACGTTCCATTTATATCCAACATTGAAATAATACCAAGTTGGCAAAGGTTCTACATTGTTAATATAGTACACATTTTGGCTCAATGGAATATCCAAAACTGACACTCCTGCAGAGAAACCAGCATATTTGAAAGATAATCCCAAATTAGCAAAATAAGTAGAATATTTATCTTCTTGTAAAGCAGGATCGTTTGGATCTTCTGCAATAATTTTTGAGTAATCAAAACGTTGCGAAACATTAGAAGCTCCAACTCCAAACGAAAAAACATTGATTTCGTCTCCATCATAGCTTCTATCATCAATAGGAATGTGATAAGCCGCATTAATTCCGAAACCGGTCATTTTAACTGCCCCATTTCTATCGTTGAAAAATTGCATTCCCACTGCCAAACGATCTACAATAATTCCATGCGCGCTTACCGTTTGTGTACTTGGACTTTCGGGCAAATCGTCCCACTGATTGCGGTGCGTTCCTGTTATAGAAATCACATTCGGATCCTGCCCTGCGTACGAAGGATTAATCAACATTTTATCACTCACCAAATAGTGATTGTAAAAAGGTAACCCTTGTTGTGCTTCTACTTTCGAAAGTGAAAATAGTGTTAATATGAATAGTGTGATTTTTTTCATAAATATTTTTCAATCAATTAATTGATTTTTCTTTTAACTAATATACTACCAGAATATAAAACTTGCAAATCGTCTGATTGCTTCGAGAACTCTAACAAATACCAATACGTTCCATCTGCAACAGGTTTGCCATTCAGCGTTCCGTCCCATTTTATAATATCTGTTCCTTCTTGTGACAATATCTGTTTTCCGTAACGATCAAAAATAATCAATTTGTACGAATTTGATGTATCGTTAACTTTACCATCTTTTGTCATTGGTTGCCAAATATCATTAAAACCATCATTATTTGGCGTTACAACATTTGGTAAAGCAAGGTAAATAACATTTTTACGCTCCGAAACTCCGCAATTATTCAATCTTACTCTTACTCTAAAATTATTATTTTTGATATTATCTGGAATAATTAATTCATTCTTTGTTTGCCAATCTACGATTACTTTTCCATCAGAATCAAACAACGCATATTCTAACTTTCCATTTCCTTTTGCAGAAACAATAACACTCTTTTCATTGATGGTAATTTTGTTAATAGTTGCCGTTTCTGAGTTTGTCAATTTCAAAATAAATTCTTTCGGACAACCTGAATTAATATTTTTAATTGTAATCATATAATCACCAACTCCTAATTCATATTGATATGTTGAAACTTTGATAACATCATTTCCAACAACCGAAAAATCATATTGAGTAACGTCCAATCCTTTCTCTTTTGCTAATTGTTCAAAATCTAACTCATATTTTGTAGCAGAACAAATTTCTGCAGAAGTTGGAATAGCAAAGTCTGGTAATGCATTTTTTTGATAATAGAATTTTATTTTTTCTATTCCACAATAATTTGGATCTTCAAAAACAATCTCAACAAACCCATTATTAGAATTGAACATCGTATAAATTTCGTCAACTGTAGATTTCTCAACTAAAGTTGGATATTTTGATTTAATGTAATCTAAAATAGTTTGTATTTGATTTTTTGCATCCGCATCAGCTCCTTCACAATAAATAACAGAATGATCCTTTGTATACGTTTCTAAAGTAGCTACATTAACAACTAAATCTTGTTTTTTATTGATAATAATTTCTTTTTCTATAAAACACGAATTGTCTAATTTATTTTTGAAAAGAACTTTTACACTGGCTTTTCCACTTGCATCGAAAGTTAATGGTGTTGAATTAATATGCAAAATTTCATAATGATAATCAACAATAGAATTTGCCCCAAATAAATTGATCAAAACTTGTGCATCGATTGTAATTTTATCATCACAATCAGCTTTTAATTCATGCAAGGTGTTGTTTACATTAGGTTTTGTAATGACTTGTAATTTCAATGTCATTTCCTCTGACCAACAACGTTCTCCATTTATTTTCACTTGAAAAGTGATTGTCTTTGATTGATTATCTGTAAGAAATTCATCTGAAATTCCATTAAATGTAATATCTGTTCTGCCAAATTTCGATTTTAAATAAGCTTCGATTTCAGAAATTGTAAAAGTATGTCCTAAGCCAACTTCTGAACAAGAAGAATTTAAAGTCGGAATATTACTTACAGTTTGAAATGTCGATTCATCTAATTTAAATGTTAACTCAACATCTGTATCACAAATTGTATTTCCATTATCAACAGCCAATGCTTTTACAATGATTTTTCCTGTTTTATTTGTTTTGATGTAATTAAATAATTCTGATTCTAAAATTTCTGTTCCATCTTGTTTATAAAATCTCAGATTATATATTTTCCCTGGATTGATTATAAGAATGGCTTTATCCAAATCTGTTTGATTAAAATCTGCTAAACAAATTCCATTAATTGAATCATCCACAATCTTTGCTGGAGCAGTTTTAGTAACTACAAAATCAACCTCATCACTTTCGCAACCTCCTCCAGATTTAGATTTTATTTTAACTTTATACGTTAAAGTTGTCGTAATTGCAGTTGATTGTCCATCAGAAATCGGTAAACCGCCTAAGGTTACAATTAAATCAAAAGCATTTTTATCTTTTCCTAACTTAGAATAAATTCGATCAAAATTTATTTTATAAGAAGAATCACAAGTTGCATCAGAAATATCATCAGTCAAAATTGGTTTTCCCTGAACTAAAGGAATTGAAACTTCATTAGAATCGATTGGACAACCGCCTCCGTAATGAACTTTTATTTTCATCGAAGTGTTTAGACCAACTGCTAAATTTACATTTTGACCTGGTGTATAATTTGTTCCATTGATAACTATTGAAGAGATTGAATAATCTGTATTTACTACAGTAAAAAGCTTCTTCAATAAATCTGCTTCACTTGGAATAGTATAGCTTATTGTACACGCATATTCAGTTTCAATATTAGTTTTAAAATTAAATTGATGTTCTGGAATAAAAGCAATCGGAATTGTATAAATAAATTTTAAATTTCCAGCAGTATCCCTTACTTGTGCATATAGTGTAGTATCTGAACTTATATTTGCCCCAATCGGGACCTCTGTACTAAATGTATTATCTGTAAATAATTTAATATCATTAAAACCAGAATCACTTTGTATAGCATTATAAATTTGACTTGCTGAATAAGATTGACCAAAACATAAATTATTAAAGTTTGTAATCGTTCTCTCTTCAGCTACATTTACTTTTATATCAAAAGGTTCTGTATCACTTCCTCCATAAACAGCTATTACAACAATCTCACCTCTTTTCAAAAGTTCTGATCCTTCAAATGCTTTAGCATAACCATTAGCTCCCGAAAACGTTTCGCACAAATCAGGGTCACCTTCTTTCATTCCTTTTAATAACGACGCTCCTTGAACTGACCTATCTGCATTTATTGTTCCTCCATTATAAAAAATTGTTTCAGGTAATTTACCTTTTTGTATTTTCCAAACTAAAAATCTAAAATCTGGTTTTTTCGCTGTTAAATCAAATGCAAAAACCATATCAAAATTAGCTTCAAAAGAATAGAATTTATAAATTTTTCCAGAATTAAACCCACACTGTGAAGTAGTTGATGTAAATTCAGTTAAATGAGTTTCTAGTTTTTCTCCTTCAAAAGTAAAACCTCCAGTCAATGGATGAATTGTCGGATATTGCCCCCAAACAATCCCACTAATCATCAACAGTAAAAAGTAAAAAATCTTTTTCATACGTCTTTCGTCATCTATTTTAGAATAACGCAATTTACTTTAGAATATTCTATCAACCATAATGTTTCTAATTTTACTGAGATAAACTATCTTTGCAACCTGAAAATTTGATTAAGATGTCTTTAGAACAAGAAATAAATAAAAGAAAAACCTTTGGAATCATCGCCCATCCCGATGCTGGTAAAACAACTTTAACAGAGAAGTTATTACTTTTTGGAGGTGCAATTCAAGAAGCTGGAGCTGTAAAAAGTAACAAAATTAAAAAAGGAGCGACATCCGATTTCATGGAAATTGAACGTCAACGTGGGATTTCTGTTGCGACTTCGGTTTTGGCTTTCGAATACAAAGGAAAAAAAATCAATATCTTAGATACTCCTGGTCACAAGGATTTCGCCGAAGACACTTTCCGTACGCTAACTGCTGTAGATTCTGCGATTGTGGTAATCGACGTTGCAAAAGGGGTTGAGGAACAAACAATCAAATTGGTAGAAGTTTGTCGTATGCGCAAAATTCCGATGTTGGTTTTCATTAACAAAATGGACCGAGAAGGAAAGGATGCTTTCGATTTAATGGACGAAGTTGAACAAAAATTAGACTTACAGGTTACGCCTCTTTCTTGGCCAATTGGTATTGGTGCAACTTTCAAAGGAATTTATAATATTTGGGAGAAAAACATCAATATTTTTTCTGGAGATAATAAACAAAAAATTTCTGAAACAACGAAAGTTGAAGATTTATCAAGTCCAGATTTAGACACATTAATTGGAACAACTTATGCAGAAAATCTTCGTAATGAGATTGATTTGATTGATGGAGTTTATCCAGAATTTGATATGCAAGAATATATGGACGGAAATTTACAACCTGTATTTTTTGGTTCTGCTCTTAATAATTTTGGTGTTCGCGAGTTGTTAGACGCATTCGTTGATATCGCTCCAACGCCTCAATCTAAAGAAACAGATTTGAGAATTGTTGAACCTTATGAAAATAAATTTTCTGGCTTCGTGTTCAAAATTCACGCAAATATGGATCCAAAACACCGTGACCGTTTAGCGTTTATCAAAATCGTTTCTGGGAAATTTGAACGTAATACCAACTATTTCCATGTTCGTCAAGGTAAAAATATGAAATTCGCTGCGCCAAATGCTTTCTTTGCTGATAAAAAAGAAGTGGTTGACGAATCTTTTGCAGGTGATATTGTTGGTTTACACGATACAGGAAACTTTAGAATTGGTGATACATTGACGGAAGGTGAAAAATTCTCTTTCAAAGGAATTCCAGCTTTCTCGCCAGAACATTTCCGTTACATCAACAATGCTGATCCAATGAAAGCAAAACAATTGGAAAAAGGAATTGATCAATTAATGGACGAAGGTGTTGCGCAGTTATTTACATTAGAAATGAACAATCGTAAAGTTATCGGAACGGTTGGTGCACTACAATACGAAGTTATTCAATATCGTTTGGAGCACGAATATGGTGCAAAAGCGACTTACGAACCTTTCTCTGTTCACAAAGCGTGTTGGGTAGAAGTTGAAGATGAAAAATCAGAAGAATTCTTAGAATTCAAACGTGTTAAACAACGTTATTTAGCAAGAGATAAATTCAATCAATTGGTATTTTTAGCAGATTCTGCTTTTACAATTCAAATGACACAAGACAAATTTCCGTCAGTGAAATTGCATTTTGTAAGTGAGTTTTAAATTTTGGTCAGATAATTGAATTAAGGACTAAAATATTTTTTAGAAAAAATCTAAATGAAAAAGATCATATTAAGTTTAACATTGATTTCAGCATTTGCAGTAAATGCAAAAGCACAAGATTTACAATCAATTTTTGGAACATTAAAAAAAGAAGTCGAAAAAGTAAATACTCAACCGACAACACAAAATAATTCAACTGTAAAAGTTGTAAATAGTTCAACTGAATCTAAAACAATTTCTGCTGAATCCTTAACAAAGTTAAATGGTTTATCTAACGCAACTGTTGCCTCTGGATTAAAAGAAGCTTTGTCATTAGGATTAACGGACGGAATAAAATCAT
Organism: Empedobacter sp. R750; assembly: GCF_030324345.1. Lineage (NCBI taxonomy): Bacteria > Pseudomonadati > Bacteroidota > Flavobacteriia > Flavobacteriales > Weeksellaceae > Empedobacter > Empedobacter sp. R750. The sequence continues at coordinate 122,949 of NZ_JACAGF010000010.1, forward strand.
TGGGTCAAAAGAATGGTTTTTACAATAATTCAGTTGCGAAAATCTTGATGCCAGAAGAATTACAAAATGTAGAAAAAACTTTGCGTTCTTTGGGTATGGGAAGTTTGGCAGATAAAGGAATCAAACTATTGAATTCTGCTGCTGAAGATGCTGTTTCTGAAGCTGCTCCTATTTTTGTAAATGCAGTTACATCGATGACCATTACAGATGCGAAAGATATTCTAGTAGGAGGAAATAATTCGGCTACAAATTATTTAAAACTAAAAACAACATCTGATTTAACAAAGGCTTTTCAACCAAAAGTGGAAGCTTCTTTGGGAAAAGTTGGTGCGGATAAAGTTTGGAATAATTTGATTACAAAGTATAATACGTTAACTGGAAACCAAATTGATCCAAATCTGAATGCATATGTAACACAACAAACAATAAATGGTGTGTTTAACATGGTTGCAGAAAAAGAAGAAGGAATTCGTGGAAATAAAGCATTGCGTACAACATCATTGTTACAGCAGGTTTTTGGAGCACAAGACAGTAAAAAGTAAGATACTTCTATTTAATAAAAAAAAGACTCGCTACAAATTGTAGCGAGTCTTTTTGGTTAACTCTTCTTCAACAACAACTTCTGAAATTCTTTTCCAATAAAAGGATTGATGATATGCTGAAAGCCTTTTTGTAACGTAAAAACTGTAATTGTCGCATCTGATTCTGGCGAATAAATAACATCTGTTCCCCACCAACCACCGTGATAATAAGCGTTAAAACCTAAATCGATGTGATAAATTCCTAAACAATATTTAGATTGATCCGAAGGTAAAACATAGGTTGACATTGAATCCAAAATTTGTTTATTCTGAATAATTTTTCCTTCAAACAAATACTGAAAAAATAAAGCCGATTCTTTGGCTGTAGAAGCAATTCCTCCACCTCCGTACAAATCCCAAGATGGATTCAAATCATACGAATCCCACTTATATTTATCTGCGTATTGATGAGCAAGCGGAAGCGTTTGTTTCGGATATTTCTCCAAATCGATAAACCACGTTTGTGTCAAACCTAATTCTTTATACTTTAACAAATCTCGAATTGCTTTATAAAAAGGTTGATGTGTTTTTTGCTCAATAATTTCTGCTAAAAGCAAATAATTAATATCGCCATAACTAAACTTTTCTCCAACTTTTTGCGGACTTCCAATTTCCATTGCACGCTTGATTTGTTCCGCCTTCGTCCATTTATATTTCGGATGCTGATTGACTAATTCAAAATACGCATCATCTACATAATCTTGTATTCCAGAAGTATGTGACAACAAATTCTTGATTGTAATTGCATTCAAATCATAACCATCTTTTTCGAGCAATTGACGCGTCTTGTTAGACAATAAATTCTTGATTGACTGATTGATTGTAACTTGATCTTTTTCTACTAATCTCAAAATAGCAGCAGCCACATAAGGTTTGGTATTACTTGCGATTAAAACCGGTTGTTGATGATTTAAAACTTTATTCGTTTTAATATCCGAAACTCCTTTTGCATAACTCCACGAAATTTTTTGTTTTGGTGCTTCAACATGAACAATAATTCCGACAGCGTCTTTATTTTTCTCGTAAATCGAATCTATTTTAGATTGAAAAATGGTTTGCAGTTGCGAGACTCCAAAAAATGGAATGAATATAATACTGAGTAGAAGTGTTTTCTTCATATAATAAATTATTTATTTTGAAAATCGTTTTTATGAAATCCAAGTTCGCTTAATTTTTATAATTTTCCATTCATTATCAATTTTCTTAATCCAAATATCATAACCTTGACCACAAAGCTTTCCACATATAACACCGATTTGCAAAAAACCTTCTGTTTTAATATCATTAAAAAAGATTCTTCTGAAACTAATTTCTACATCAAGATTTTTAAGATCTTCATATTCATCCCAAGTCTTATAATCTTTAAAAGCCTTTTCTAAATTTGGTAATTCACTTGCTTTAATTAATGTATTATTTGCTTTGATATTAGAATTATTGATGTTAATCACAAAATTTGAACTATCAGATTTCACCCAATTTGTTCTAAAATTTTTAAATATATTTTCATCAAAATCATCTTTTCTATATCCACTTACAGTATCATAAATAGCAATCAATCTTTTTTGATTTCTAATTTTTAACATCTCATTATTGTAATCATCTTTCTCTTTTTCAGTAACATTTTCTTGAAATTCTATTGGCTCAATATTTACAACGCAACTATCTATAATTTCATGAAATATTTGTGAATAAACTTCATTCTGAAAATTATCTGTATTAGATTTTTGAGTACAATTTACTAAAGTGAATAGTAAAAATGTAATGAATAAAATTTTCTTCATTTCATGTTATTTGATTTTAAAGATAAATAAAAATTGATTAAATATTAGTGAGATCCTAAAACGGGCTCAGGAAGCAAAAAAAGAGCTAAGATTACTCTCAGCTCTTTTTAGATTTATTAATTTCAATTGATTATTTAATCTCAACACGAATTCCTTCGCTTTGCGCACTCAATTCTGGTGCATACATATTCTGCATTGATGTAATTCCGTTTGAGAAATTACCTGCATTATTCGCTTTCAAATCATATTCGAAAACGTAAGTTCCTTTTCTCATATAATCCGAAAAGAAGTTTGTAGCTGCATCGCGCGTACTTTCGTAATACCCAAATTCTCCTTTCCATTTGTAACCAGAAAGTACATTCACAGGCTCGAAACCACTTGCACGCATATCTTTAATATGTACAAATTGCATGTTACGATCAACCGAAATCTCTAATCGAACCGTTACAATATCACCAACTTTTATCGGTGTTGACGTTGTAATTTCTTTCAGAATTGGACCATTTGCAGAATTTGATTTTACAAATAATTTCTTATTAAATTTGATTCCCGTTTCGGCAGATTTTATTTTATCCAAATCTTCAAAATATTGCCAATACATTGCCCCCCAAGCAACACCTGGAGAAGTTTTTGAAACCTCAACTCTACCCATATCAGGTTTTATTTCTTCTTTGTTCCAAGAAGTTTTTACATAACCTGAACCAGCTTGAGCATTTTTATCTAAATCAAACTTTTGATTACCAATCTTCACTTCAATTCCTTTGTCTGCATCTATCCAAGATTTACCAAAATTCATTAAAGCATAAACCGCTTTTGTCGTTGCTTTTGTTGAATTCCACTGATTTGTTTGACGATTTTTCAATAACCAAACCTTCATTTCTTCTACTGATTTTTCATCTTTAGAAACTTCATCAAACGCTTCAATTAATAACGATTGTGTTTCTACAGGCGCTTGATACCAAAACCAACCCGGTTGATTTTCTTTCCAATACATACCCATTTCATCCGATTCTACTGCTTTTTCTTTGATTGAATTCACAACAATTTTAGCAGCAGATTGCATTTGAAAACGATTCATCACAATTGCAGCCATCGCTTTTTGTTGCAACGATAAATCCAATTTTGTATCATTCAAATTCTTTAACATCGCTGTTTTCATTTCTTCCAATTCTTTCGACATCGGATAATCTTCTAAGAAAAACGAACGCGCATATAAATAATGTAAACCGTCTGAATACACCACATCTTTGAATGATTTCTGATCTTTTTTGAACTCTTTGAAACGTTTTAAATTCTCATCATCAATAAACTGAATTGCTTTTTTGATTAATGGGTTCACATCTATTTCAAATGCTTTGAAATTCACATCCATTTTCTTCATATTTCCGAAACCAGAAACGATATGCGTTGTAATATATTCGTTTGGACGACCACCGTCAAACCAAGCAAAGCCACCGTTTGATTGTTGTTTATCCGACAATTTTTGGAAAGCCGATTTCATTTCCGTTTGCATTTGATTCAATTGGAATAAAACCGCAATTTGTTTCATTTGCTCTTCTTCGCTTTCCGCATTTTTCACCCAAGGCGTTTCTTCTAAAATGATATTTTTCAAATCTTGGTTCAATTGTAATTTCGATTTCAATTCACCTTTTTTGTTCCAATCATCAAAAACAGCTTTAATTTTTGGATTCGAATTAATCACTTTTTCCGAAATCATGTTTCCATATAAACGCGAGAACACTTGTTCAGCGCATTCGTAAGGATATTCGCGCAAATAAGGCAACGAGAAAATCGCATACCAAATCGGATTCGTTGTCATCTCGAACGTTAATTTGAAATTATCCAAAGAAGTCGATTTATTGTTGATCATATTCTCGAATTGGAACGATTTCTTTTGACCTTCTTTGACATAAATTGGTAAAGTTTCTGTCACCATCATGCGATTCGTCAAAATTGGTAAAGCAGATTCTTCTCCATCAGAAAAATCTCCAGCCGAAGCCACCACACGATAAACAACCGCTTGTACATTTTTCGGAACATCAATTATCCACGTCACTTGATCCGAACTTCCTTTTGCAACCGAGAAATTCTGAACTGCATTTTTCAAGTTAAATTGCGCATCAATTGGTTGATTGGTAAACGCATCAAACAACATCAACTTCGCAGAACCATTTAATACTTTATCTGATAAATTATTAATCTTAGATGAAACCGAAATTTGATCGCCTTCGCGTAAAAAACGTGGCATATTTGGCACAACCATCAAGTCTTTTTGAGTACGAACATTTTGCTCTAAATAACCTGTTTTAAGATCTGGCGTATGCGCAATCGCCATGAATTTCCATTCCGTTAAACTTTCTGGCGTTGTAAATTCAACAATTACATTTCCTTTTGCATCTGTTTTAAGATTTGGATAAAAGAACGCTGTTTCATTCAAGTTTGTACGTGCTTTTACATTATCTAAAGCTGCGTTTGCTCCTTTTTTAGTTGTAATTACCACTACTCCATTTGCTCCTCTTGCGCCGTATAAAGCTGTTGCTTCTCCTCCTTTCAATATATTCATAGACTGAATATCATCTGGATTAAGATTTGGTGACTTATCATACACAACTCCATCAATAACATAAAGAGCGTTTTCATTTCCTTGTAATGATGAAGCTCCACGAATTGTTATTTCTTGAGAAGCATATCCTATCGATTTCTTATCTCTTACAATTCCCATTCCTGTTACAACTCCTCCTTCTAAATCTGCAGTTACATATGCAGAATCAGGTAAAATTCCGTGAACATTTCCAGCCAATTCATTATTCATTTGAATTGGAGCAGCTACCGATTTCATCATTCTACGATTCATTCGATATTGATTAAATCCAAAATCAAATAAATTAAGGTCTAATCCTGCATATCCTCTTGCATAAAAATCATAATTTGTACGATAATAAATTGCTCGAGAAGGATTTGTTAAATAAAATTGATACAGATTAAATGGATTATTTCTTCTTGAATTCGTGAAATTATAGACATTAAAATCCAAAGAATTCGACGCAAATTGATCCAACGAAGCATCATACATACTTGCTAAAACCTCAGCCGAAACTTTGTCTTTATTTGGTCCTTCAATTTTTAGTTGCCATTTTTCTTTTGCACCTGGCGTCAATTTATCACGTAAAACTTCAGCCGTCACTTTCAGTTGTTTATTTGTAAATGGAATTGCCAAATTAAGACTTCCTGTTTGCACATCATTGAATTTCGTCATCGCATAATTCACATAAATTCCGCCACGATATTCTTCTTTGATTGGAATTTCAACAACCGATTTCTTACTCAAATCTAAGAAACCTTTCTCAATAATTGTTTGATTTGCCTCTACTTCATAATAGACAAAGGTATTTTTAGAACCCGATTTGAATTCAATTTTTGCAACATCTTTTGGCTGATAAGTTGATTGATTTGGCGAAACTGCTAAAAGCGTTTTGATTTCGTTGGCTTTTTTTTCATTCGAAACATAAACCAATTTATCCACCTCAACTTTTTGAGTTCCATCCATCACAAAACCTTTGAAGACATAATAACCTTCTTCTAAATTTGACGCTTGATTGAATTGAATTTCATCAGAAACTTTTGTATCAAAATCACTTTCGAAAACCTTTTGATTGGTTGTCCATGTTTTTGGATTCATTTCATCGCCATAAGGTTCATTCGGAAACAATTTCTTGAATTCTTCTTTCGAATAAACATTATAATCTGTTGTAAATTTTTGACGACGAACAACTTCTTTTGGCGCATTTAACGAATAAATTTCGATATGACCTTTTCCATCTAATTTTTCATCATTCAAGTTTTTCACTTCAACTTTGAAAGCTTTCAAATCGTCCGCTTTTGTTTTCTCCGAAACAGCTACATTCAACGACATTCTCGTATCACCAACTTTCACCGAAGAAGACTCAGACTGCGTTTCTCCATTGATATCTGTTGCATTTACTTCGATAAAATAATTGTACGTTCTTACCTCATCTTTCTTTTTCTCAGAAGCCGGTTTTGCGACAAATTCGAAATTGAATTTTCCTTCTGCATCAGTTGTTGTATCACCAAACGTAATTTCTTCTCGCTCGCCACGATCTGCTGGAATTGAGCGATACCAAGGCCAAAACGTAAAAATTTCTTGACGATAAACACGGTACGAAACTTTTGCATTATCGATATTAGCACCAGAAAAAGCGATTGCTTTCCCTTCTACTTTTACCTTGTCATTTAAACTATAAACACCTTTATTTTTCTCTATTTCAACTTTGAATTTTGGACGTTTATATTCTTCCACTTTGAATGAATAATAACCTTGAACATTTACAGGTCTAATCGTGAAATTCCCTGTTAATGCTGAACTTGGCAAAACAAAACTTCCATTTACAGAACCAAATTCATTTGTTGTTAAATCAACTTTAGAAAGTTCTTTACCATTGACATCAAACAAAGCAATCGTCAATTTAGAATTTGGAACGACATTTCTCGATTTATCATTTGATGAATAATAAATTCCTTTGAAATAAACCGTTTGCCCAGGACGATAAATTGCACGATCTGTGAAAATCTTAACAGAAGAATCATTGTCGTCATCATAACGATCGTAATCGTAATAATATGCTGAATAAATAGTATGTTCATCTTTTACACGATATTGAAGATTTCTCCAACCCGAAGGAATTGTAATCATTCCATCTTTATCCGAAGTTAAAATTTTAAATTCCTTTTTATTGTAATTTGTCAAGTTAGAAAACTCAACCGCAACATTACTTTCTGGTTTTCCAGTTTCACGATTCACAACCGAAACCTTTTCATTCAGCGAGTTTATCGCATATTTCGAAACCATTACATCCAAATAATCAATATCGTCTTTTGTGTTTATTTTGAATTCAGAATTATTCGAAAAAAGGACAATATAACGACCAGATTTAAGTGGATTTAACTTAACAATTGTTGAATGATTTTGATAATCTTCAAACGATTTGACATCAATTGTATATTGCTCAACAACTTTTAAACTATTCAGAAATTTTTGAGCTTCTGAAATTCGATTTTCGTTGTAAACATTTAACGCTTGTATTTTCTGTTTTCCATCAAAACCTTCATTATAAGCGAAAATTTTCACAAAAACTTGCGATAAATTTTTATGCGTTAATTGAATTGGCGTATTCTGATTTTCGTTCATATATCGCTCTGCTTGCACACTTAATTCTTGCGATTTGATCTTCGAAACTAAATTATTTATATTCTCTAATTCCTCCGAATTTGGATAAAGCTTCGCAACTTTTTGTTGTATCTCAAAAATCTTATTTACGTTCGCCAATTTATCCTCTTGCAAACCATAATAATCTGTCGTTAAAGTTGCGTACACATAAGACGAATACCACGCTTTTGGATATTTTGTTGCTAAAGATTCTTTTTGTTTAATAATTTCTTGAACCGAAGTCGAACCACGTTTTGAATCAATTAAAATCAATTCGTTATACAAAACAGCATTTTCGTTATTTTTTTGTGTATTCAATTGAACCAAATCATTAAGCAATTGATTTGCTTTATCTTTTTCATCATTCTGATTCAGATAATTGATATATTTTTTAGCTAAAACATCATACAAAGTTGGCGTTAAATCCAATTGTTGTTGCGCATTTTTCTTATCCTCAGCAAGATTCAAAATCATTTTATAATCTTGAGATTTTGCATTGATTAATTCATTTTTTGGTTGAATTGATTTAGAAAAATAATCGTTAATCGTTTTATTGAATGTATCTTCTGTCCAAAATCTCACATCATTTGTCGCTTGATTTTCGACATTTGTACGACTATTGATTTTCCAACGATTTTCGTTGTAATACAATTGATATAACTCGGCTAAATATGAATAAACAATCGCATTATTTACGTTTGATTTTTTGTCTAAATCCTTTTTAAACAAATCAAAAACGAAGTTTACATCATCTGTTTCATCAGAAGTTGCGACTTTTATTTTTGCTTCATAAAACAAAGCTTTCAGATAACTTTGTTGATTATTTTGCTTTCTTGATAAAGCTTTTAGTTCATCAATTTTTGGTTGGATTGATTTGAATTGACCATTTTGCATTTGTTGGTCAATTTCTTTCCACTTTTGATCAATCGTTGGGGATTGAGCCATAAGCATCGAATTGGTTAAAATTAATAATAAAAACAGTAGCTGTTTCATAGATTCTTTCTTTTATCAGTAGATGCAAGTTACGGAAAAAAGGTTGGTTGCGGAAATGAAATAATTATCAAATGATTGATATATAGCACAAAAAAAAATCTGAATGTTCCCATTCAGATTTTTTGATATATAAGTTGATTAGTTGTAGTTTTTATAAATCGTCTACGTCTAAATCTTCGTCGATTTGTAAATCATTTAATTCAGCATCTTCTGCAAAATCAATATCTTCTTCATCGTCTAAATCAACCATCATGTCTTTTTTAGGCGCTTTAAGAGGCATTGAACCGAAACGGTAAACCGTTAATGGGTAATTAAGAACAGCTGGTTTATCTTCTACAGAAATTAATTCAGCCACAAATGTCCACATTTCCATAAAATCATATACAAAAGCCATACGATCTCCTTGATTAGCAAAAGCTTCTTTGATATAAAAATCAGCCATTGTTTCATCAGTTCCATCATCAGACATATCCTCTAAAGGAATTTCTTTTGTTTGGTTTCCATCTTCATCTACTTCATAGAATGATGCCAACTCCTCACCTTGTAAACTAAAAGCACTAATAATACCTTTGTACAATGTGAATAATGTTTGCTTCTCTTTAATTTCTATGTCTCTAAAAACATCCTCTTTTGCATCAAGGAATACACGAATTTTATATATCACTTTCTAAATATTTTTCGGTTCCAAATTTAAATCTTTTCCCATATTAATTACAAATTCTAATGCAGAATTATAATTATTTTCTACTTCGCCTTCTAAAATTGCTTCTTTTATGGCATTTTTTAAGATTCCAATCTCTTTTCCTGGTTGAATATCAAATATTTTCATGATTTCTTCACCTGAAATTGGCGGTTGAAAATTACGAACTCTGTCGCGTTCTTCAACATCTTTTATTTTTTGTTCTACAACTTCAAAATTTTGTTTGAAACGTTTCTGTTTACGTTCATTTTTCGTTGTAATATCGGCTTTACAAAGCGTAATTAAATCGTCGAAATCTTCTCCAGCATCAAACAATAACCTGCGTAAAGCTGAATCTGTTGCATCGTCTGTTACAACTGCAATTGGACGAGAACTCATCATCACCAATTTCTGAACATATTTTACTTGCGGTCCTAATGGTAATTTTAATCGTCTGAACAATTTTAATACCATTTTAGATCCAACAAATTCATGCGAATGAAATGTCCAACCTACATTTTTATCGAAACGTTTGGTAACCGCTTTTCCAATATCGTGCAACAACGCCGCCCAGCGCAACCAAACATTATCTGTGTTGACAGAAATATTATCAACGACTTCTAATGTATGATAAAAATTATCTTTATGTTTTTGACCTTCAACCTCTTCGATTCCTTTTAACGCAACCAATTCTGGTAAAATATGTTGCATTAATCCTGATTGTTCCAATAACAATAATCCGACCGAAGGTTTATCCGTCATCATAATTTTTTGAAACTCATCCATTACACGTTCAAAAGATACGATATTAATACGTTCAGCATTATCAATTATTGCCTGAAAAGATTTTTTTTCTATTTCAAACTCCAATTGAGCTGCAAAACGAATCGCACGCATCATACGCAAAGGATCATCAGAATAAGTAACATTCGGTTCTAATGGCGTTTTGATGATTTTATTATTCAAATCTTCAACTCCATTAAAAGGATCAATTAATTCACCGAAATTCTCTTTATTCATCGAAATTGCCAATGTATTGATCGTAAAATCACGACGTTTTTGATCGTCTTCCAACGTTCCGTCTTCTACATGTGGTTTTCGACTATCTTCTGAATAACTTTCTTTTCGTGCACCTACAAACTCCAAATCTGTGTCTTTATATTTGAACATTGCTGTTCCAAAACGTTTAAAAACTGAAACTTGTGATGTATGTCCTAATTTATTAGCTAATTCTTTAGCCAACAAAATTCCATTTCCTACTGTTACAAAATCGATGTCTTTTTTCTGACCACGATTCAATAAATAATCGCGTACAAATCCACCAACTACATAAGTTTCTTGATTAATTTCATCAGCAACTTCTGCTACATTTTTAAAAATTGGATTTGATACGGCTTCTAAGATTTTCATTCTGCAAAAGTATATGTTTTGAAATAAAAAACTACTCTCTAATAACTTTTACTTCGTTATCTAGACCTAATTTAATTATCGTTGATGCAGTGAACTGAGGTACAAAGGTTTTTGTCTCGTCTGGATAAAAGTCAACACGCTCTAAAATAGTAGGATTAACTTCCGAAAACACTTTTGGAGAAGGTTCTCCTGATAAATTAGCCGATGTAGACACAATTGGTCCACCTAATTTTCCTATGATTTTCTTACAAAACAAATCGTCTGTTAATCGAATAGCGATTGTGTTATCTTCTGCGATTAACGATTGTGGTAAACCTTTTGGATTATCGTAAATAATTGTAAGAGGTTTCTCATTCAAATCAATCAAATCCCAAGCTAATTCTGGCACCTCAACAATATTTTGTAACATGCGTGGAGAATCAACCAAAATAATTAACGATTTTGATGAAGGGCGATTTTTTATCTGATAAATTTTTTCGATTGCAGCCTCATTTTTCGCGTCACAACCCAATCCAAGAATTGTATCTGTTGGATAAAGCATTGTTTCTCCTTGTTTTAGTTTGGCTACAATTTCGTTTATATCTGACATTTTATTTATTTTATAAATTTGAGTGCAAAGGTATTGTAGGAAAGTTGAAATGAGAATTATTTAATATATTTTCTCCAAAATTTATACGGTTTGGGTTGATTAAATCGATGACAAGCCATTGGCAAAACATTATTATTCAATTTTAATGCTTCTTCTGGCTTACGATCCATACAAAAATCTAATGCTTCCTGCCATTCAGGAATTTTATAATCCTTGTATATTTTTGGAACATATAATGACCAAAAAACATCTTCTACATGATAATCAGAGTTAGGTTTTTCTTTTAAAAATAAATTTATTTGATTCGATTCTTCTTCAGAAATTTGAATAAATTTCTCTACTTTTCTCAGCGAAAATCCTCCATTTCCAACTTTAAAAAGCCGCTCTATATTCTTTGGTTTTTTACCTTTTATTTTTCGAATAAATCCATTTATTTTTTCGAAAGTTAAATTAATAAAATTACGTTCACTTCCTATCCAAGGTGCTCCAACATAATCATAGCCTTTATCGCACCATTCATTTAGTTTATTTTTAAAAACATAAACATCTAATTGACAAATCAATATATATTTGAATTCTTCAAAAGTTTTATAAAAATATTTTTCTAATAACAATTGATTATAATCGTCAATGGAATCGAAACAATTTGAACTGAAATATTCTATACGAAAATCATTGATTTTACTAAAAAAAGATGAATAATTAGAAGTCGTCAAACCTTGTGGAGCCACAAAAATAATTTCAAAACCATTGAAATGTTGAATTATACTTTCCAAAGATTTTTTTTCAAATTCGTCTAAAAAATCTCTATAAATTGGAACAATAATCCCTACTTTCTTCAAATTATTCATAATATTGAGAGTACTTTTCAGCAAAAATAGACATATCTTTGACAGATTAAAATGAAATATAGATTTTTTCTATATTAATTATAATATTTTGAAAAATGACACAAAAAATTGTCGTAAATAATAATTATAAAACCACGCAAACCGAAATCAAATCTATTATTGATAATTTTGATCTGATTGATGATTATATTGCAAAAGGCACAAGAAATTCTATCAAAAAAAAGAAATTAGAGTCGGGTAAAATTGCAACGATTAAATCATTTAAGATTCCTAATATAATCAATAAATTTGTTTATCGATTCTTTAGAAAATCAAAAGCAGAACGATCTTATGAATATGCAAAACGATTGATTGATTTAGGTTTTTTGACACCATATCCTATTGCATTTGTAGAAAATAAAACTCCTATAAGTTTTAATAATAGTTACTATTTCTGTGAATTATTTGAAGCTGATTTAACTTATCGTGAATTAGTTGAAATTCCAACTTGGGAAAATCGAAACGAAATCTTGAAACAATTCACAAAATTCACATTTGATTTGCATGAAGCTGGAATTGAATTTTTAGATCATTCTCCTGGAAATACTTTAATTAAGCAAGTTGGTGAAAATCAATATGAATTTTATTTAGTTGATTTGAATCGTATGAATTTTCACAATTCAATGAGTTTTGATATTCGAATGAAAAACTTTTCTCGTCTAACTCCTCATAAGGAAATGATTGAAATTATGGGAAAAGAATATGCGAAACTTATTAATAAACCAGAACAGGAAGTTATTGAAGCTATGTGGAATAAAACGCAAGAATTCCAACAAAAATTTCAGACAAAACAAGCTCGAAAAAAGAAATTAAAATCCATGATTGGTAAAAAATAATAACAAAAAAGCAGATTTAAAATCAAATCTGCTTTTTTGTTATTTTATCATTTCAGAAAATGGAATAATTATCTCATATCCTTTTTCTTTAAAATAATCGTGCATTCCTTCTCTATAGGTCACCAAAACAAAATCTCCTCCCCAAGCTCCAAGACTTTTTACAGTTCCTAAATACTCTGGAAAATATAATTCTTTAACTTGCGGAATTTGCATAAAATCACTTAATCGCTCTTGATATTCATCCAAAATAGATTTTAAATCAGATAAATGTTCAACTTTAGTTGCTTTTACAACCAAATCAGAAAGATCCTGAATCATTTTCCAATCTTTTGGTTTGTTTTTGTAATGATTTCCCACAACGGCTTGCGTATCTTGCTTTTGATTAAGATAAACAAAATAAAGTTGATCTTTAAAATTCCAATTCAATTCTAAATCTTCTACTTCAATTGGATTATTCGAAAACAAAATCGGTTGATGACGATGTGCACAAGCAATATCATAACCACTTGTATTGAAGGTTAATTGATTCAATTCAAACGGATTTATTTCAATCCATTGGCTAATCAAATCAATCAAAGTCGAGCTACTTCCCAATCCCCATTCTTGCGGATATTCTAACTTCGTTAAACATTGATAACTATTATTAGAATTGAAAAAATCAGGATTTAACGATTTAGCTTGCTTTAAAATCATTTGTAATGATTGACTTAATTTATCATTTGTAGAAGAAATTATTTCTAAATCATTCAATCTAATTTCAGCTTCAAACCAAATAGAATTATCAAATTTTGTCGCTTTCCAAGTGATTAAATTTTCTGTTTCTGATGAATTTTCTACAAACAAACATTGCCCATATTTCGTGGGCAATGCAAATGCTTTCGCTCCATCAATTACAATATATTCCCCGATAAGGAATAATTTTCCATTGGAACGGTATGTTTTCATTTATTTTAGATTTGTGCCGAAGAAGTCGCAACCTCTCTGTTTATTTTCTTCACTAAACCTTGTAAAGTGTTTCCTGGTCCAACCTCAATAAATTCAGTCGCACCATCAGCAATCATATTTTGTACAGATTGCGTCCATTTTACAGGAGCAGTTAATTGTGCAATCAAGTTTTTCTTGATTTCTGCAGGATCTGTAACGGCAGTTGTACTTACATTTTGATATACTGGACAAATTGGCGTATTGAATGTTGTTTCTTCAATGGCTTTTGCTAATTCTTCTTCCGCAGGTTTCATTAAAGGCGAATGAAAAGCTCCACCAACAGGTAAAACTAAAGCACGTTTTGCGCCTAATTCTTTCAATTTTTCACATGCTACGTTAACCGCTTCAATCTCTCCAGAAATCACTAATTGACCTGGGCAATTGTAATTTGCAGCAACTACAACTCCATCAATTTCTGCACAAGCATCTTCAACAATTTTGTCTTCTAATCCTAAAATTGCAGCCATTGTTGATGGATTAGCTTCACAAGCAGCTTGCATTGCTAAAGCACGTTTGTACACTAATTTTAATCCAGATTCAAAATCTAACGTTTCATTTGCAACTAAAGCAGAAATTTCTCCTAAAGAATGTCCTGCAACCATTTCTGGTTTAAAATCTGGTAAAGTTTTCGCTAAAATAACAGAATGTAAAAAAACTGCAGGTTGCGTAACTTTTGTTTGTTTTAGGTCTTCTGCAGAACCTTCAAACATAATTGATTTTATATCAAATCCTAAGATTTCGTTTGCTTTATCAAATAATTCTTTTGCGATTTCAGAATTTTCGTACAAGTCTTTACCCATTCCAGAGAATTGAGCACCTTGTCCTGGAAAAACATATGCTTTCATTGTATTATTTTTAATGTATGACAAATGTATAATAAAATCTTAAACTTCTTTATTTAACCTAAGTTTTGATTTTCTTTTCTATAAATTTCGTCTAAATATTTATAACGATTTGCAACAGAAATTGCGTGTAATTTTGCAATTGTATAACCATCTTTTCCATCTAAAAAACCAAGTCTCATTACGAAATAATTTAAAAAACGATAAGCAGGTTTTATGGTATAATGATAAAATGATGGTTTCAAATTTTTAAGACGAAGTTCTTGTGCTCGCAAACGTGAATAACTATTCAGTTTATCTAAATATTCTTCTTCATTATCAAATGTAAAATGATCAAGTTTGTTTGTTAAATAACCTGTTCTACCATTACATTCTATAATCTCATGAACCATTCTATCTGATTTATATTGAGATTTAGATTTTTTAAAAATTCGAACAGCTTTATCATTTTGCATGCCCGAATATTTAATATGCTTCTTCTTAAAAAAGAATTTTCGATAAACAAAGTATGCATCAAAAGTAGGTTGCTGATTAAAAACCGAAACAATTTCTTTTTTTAATTCTAGTGGGATTCCTTCATCTGCGTCAAAAAAAGTAACCCAATCATTTTTTGCTAAAGAAAGTCCGTAATTACGTTGATTCGTAAAATTATCAAACTTACGTTTTACAAATTTAGTTTTAGGATTTTGACGAGCAATTTCTTCTGTTTTATCGGTACTAAAAGAATCAATAATAATAATTTCATCAGCAAAATCTACATCATTTAAATAACGATGTAAATTTTTTTCTTCATTATAAGTAATCAGTAAAGCTGAAATTTTAGTAGACATTGATTCTATAGAATATTCTTTTTTAGTTTCTATTTCAACGTTATTATTACTTATTAATTGCCTATCCAATGAGTTATTGTTTAGAAAATTTTCTAACTTTTCTTTAAACAACTCGAAATCAAATATTGAATAAAATTCATTTACTTGTTTTTTTATTTGACGATTGTTTAAATCTCCAAGTTTTTCAGGAAAATAATCTTTCAAATGAACACTTGTGTGATTAATTCCATCTTCGAAAGTTGCCCAAACTTTTTTATCAATCCAAGGAGAAAAAATAATAAATGATTTTTTCCCTAAAGCTTTGGACATATTAATTGCACCTCCATCATTTCCAACAATCACATCACATTCATTTGCAATTGCAATAAACTCGCGCAAATCATTACCCAACAATTCAAAATAAACTTTCGATTTGGTTTCATCAGATAATTGATTATATACTTCTTTTGCTTGCGGTAACTGTTTCGGAAAATAATTGAATAAAATATTGACATTATAATGTTGACCAATAAAATCAACCATTTTTGCCATTTCATTCAACGGATAAGTTTTTGAAAGATCAGAACCAAGCAAACTAATCATAACTGTTTTTCGCGTTGTATCAACTTGATGTTTTGTGAATAAATCTTTCGCAAAATTTATTTCTTCTTCTGTTAAATATAATTTTGGTTCTGTAGCCAAAGGCGTTTCAATTCCTAAAGGCTTCAATAAAGACAAACGATGTTCGATTGCTAAACCTAAATATGAATTTGGTTCGTCATGTTTTTCTACATTATCTGTATACAAAAACGTTCTTCCAATCTTTTTGTACGATATTTTTTTCGGTGCATTATTGATAAAAACATCTACCCAACTCTGTAATTTTGAGTAAGCATCAATGACAACATCATATTTATTTTGATTAACTTTTTTAGAAAATTTAATCAAATTCATCAAGCCTTTGTTTTCTTTTTCGTCAAAAACAATTTTATGATTGATGTACGGATTATTCTCTAAAACAGGCAAAGTATTACTATTGATTAAATAATCAACAATAGCATTTGGATAAGCTTTTTTGATATTTTCGCACAACAATGATGTGATTAAAACATCGCCTATCATCTTGTGTTGGATAATCAAAATTTTCATAAAACATAGTTATAAAGCAAAACTACTAAAATATGTTTGATTCGAAAATAAAAAAATCCTCAACAAAACTGCTGAGGATTATATTTTATAAAATTTTATTCTAATTAAACCGCTACATTATGCTCACGCAATGCATCGTTTAATGAAGTTTTTTTATCTGTAGACTCTTTACGAGTTCCGATGATCAAAGCACAAGGAACTTGGTATTCACCTGCAGCAAATTTTTTCGTGTAAGAACCTGGAATTACAACTGAACGAGCAGGAACATAACCTTTAATTTCAATTGGTTCGTCACCTGTTACATCAATAATTTTAGTCGATGCTGTTAAAACAACATTTGCTCCTAAAACCGCTTCTTTTCCTACGCGAACTCCTTCTACAACGATACAACGAGATCCAATGAATGCATTATCTTCGATAATTACTGGAGCAGTTTGCAATGGTTCTAAAACTCCGCCAATTCCTACACCACCAGATAAGTGAACATTTTTCCCAATTTGAGCACAAGAACCTACAGTAGCCCATGTATCAACCATTGTTCCTTCATCCACATACGCACCAATATTTACATAAGAAGGCATTAAAATAACTCCAGAAGAAATATACGCACCATAACGAGCAACAGCATTTGGAACAACACGAATTCCTTTTTCAGCATAGTTACGTTTCAATTCCATTTTGTCATGGTATTCAAAAATTCCAGCTTCTAACGTTTCCATTTTCTGAATTGGGAAATACATTACAACTGCTTTCTTTACCCATTCGTTTACTTGCCAATCTTCTCCAACTGGTTCCGCACAACGTAATTGTCCGTTATCGATTAACTCAATTACTTCACGAATTGCAGCTTGTGTTGCATTATCTTGTAACAATTCTCTATTGTCCCAAGCTTTTTCTATGATTTGTTTTAAATTCTCCATCTTTATTAATAATAGCCACAAATATAAAAATTATAATCAAGGGATTTCATAGAGATTATTTATTATTGAATCGTTTTTTTAAATTTGCCAAATGTCACGAATATTAGCGTTAGATTACGGAGGAAAAAGAACAGGCGTTGCCGTAACCGATGAATTGCAAATTATAGCTTCGCCAGTTGATACAATTGATACATCAAAATTGATGGATTTCTTGAAACAATATATCGAGAAAGAAAACGTTTCTGACCTTGTAGTTGGATTATCTGTTCGTTTTTCAGGAGAATTAAATGAGATTGAAAATCAAATTCAACCTTTTTTGAAAAAATTTTCTGAACAATTTCCGTTGATTAAAATTCATCGTGAAAATGAGATGTTTACCTCAAAAATGGCTTCGCAAGCAATGTTTGCTGGAGGAATGAAAAAGAAAAAACGTCAAGAAAAAGGAATGGTCGATAAAGTGAGTGCCGTAATAATTTTACAATCATTTTTATCACATAAACTATAACAAATTGTATCTTTGCCGTTAAATTAATAAAAAAAGATCAGAAAATGGTATTACCAGTTGTAGCTTACGGAGATCCTGTCTTACGTAAAGTTTCACAAGAAATCGATCAAGATTATAAAAATTTACAAGAACTGATCCAAAATATGTTCGATACAATGTACGACTCTAACGGAGTTGGTATCGCGGCGCCACAGATCGGAAAAGATATACGTTTATTTATTGTAGATTGCTCTCCTTTTGAGGAAGATGAAGATTATGAAGATATACAGAATGAGTTGAAAGATTTCAAACGTGTTTTCATCAATCCAAAAAAAATCGGTAGTTCTGAAGGTGATGAATGGGCTTTTACAGAAGGATGTTTGAGTATTCCTCACATTCACGAAGATGTAACACGTCCAGAATCGGTAACTTTAGAATATTTTGATGAAAATTGGGTAAAACATACCGAAACTTTTTCGGATATTCGCGCTCGAGTTATTCAACACGAATACGATCATTTGGAAGGAAAGCTTTTTATTGACTATATTTCGAGCTTTAAAAAGAAATTAATAAGTAATAAATTAAAAAATATAACAAAAGGGAAAGTAAACACGAGTTACAAAATGAAATTCCCTTCATAGACCCTTAAACATAATAGAATATGGATTTATCAAGAGTTATCGCAATTTCAGGAAAACCAGGATTATACCGTTTAGTTTCTCAAACAAGAGGTGGTTTTGTTGTTGAAGATTTAGAAAAAGGTAAAAAAATCTCAATCGCTTCTAACTACAATGTTAGTTTATTAGACAACGTTGCAATCTACGGAGTATCACAAGAATTTCCTTTGGCTGAAGTTTTCTTCAGAATTTACAAAAAAGAAAACGGAGGAGAAACGATCGATTACAAAACTTCTGGTGCAGAATTGCGTAAATATATGGAAGAAGTTTTACCAGAATATGACGATTCAAGAGTTTATGATTCTGATTTGAAAAAATTATTCCAATGGTATAATATCTTACACAAAAACGGATTATTAAACATCGACTTAGCTGCTGTAGAAGCTGCAATGGCTGCTCAACAAGCACAAGAAGCTCCTGTTGCTGAAGTAGAAGCTATAGAAGAAGTTGCTGTGGAAGAAAAACCAAAAAAGAAAGCTCCTGCTAAAAAGGCTGCTGACAAAAAAGACGCTGAAGAAAAACCAGCTAAAAAAACTGCTGCTAAAAAAACAACAGCAAAAAAAGATAAAGACGCTGAATAATTAGAGATGAATACACGTAAAGATCAATTACAGGCTTTCAAAAGATTGTTGGATATAATGGATGAATTACGTGAAAAATGTCCGTGGGATCGTAAACAAACAATGGAAACGTTGCGTACGTTGTCTATCGAAGAGATTTATGAACTTTCGGATGCTATCATCGAAAAAGATTCGGATGAAATAAAAAAAGAACTAGGTGATGTTTTTCTTCACCTAGTTTTTTATTCTAAAATCGCATCAGAACAAAACAACTTCGATGTTGCTGATGTTTTAAATGGTATTTGTGACAAATTAATTCATCGTCATCCTCACATTTATGGCGATGTAGAAGCAAATACAGAAGAAAAAGTGCTTCAAAATTGGGAACAAATCAAGCTAAAAGAAGGGAACAAATCTGTACTTTCTGGCGTTCCAACTTCTCTCCCAGCGATGGTAAAAGCATATCGAATTCAAGACAAAGTAAAAGGTGTTGGATTTGAATTTGAAAATTCTGATCAAGTTTTTGATAAAATTATCGAAGAAATTAATGAATTCAAAGAAGAACAAAATCCAACAGATAAAGAGATGGAATTTGGTGATATTTTGTTTTCTTTGATTAATTATGGACGATTTAATGGCATCAATTCTGAAGATGCTTTAGAAAGATCAAACAAAAAATTTATCACGCGTTTTCAGAAATTAGAAGAAATCGCGAAAGAAAATGGTCAAAACATAGCTGATTTAACCATTTCCGAATTAGATAAATTATGGAATTTAGCGAAAATTCGCTAGTGTAAACTTGACACTATAAAATTTATTCAAATTCACGAAAACGTTGTAATCAGACGTTTTAACACTATTATAAATAACTTTTATCGACACCAATAAAACAAAGTATTACAAATTATTGTGCACGCACAGAAAACCGACATATATTTGCAATGGTTATAGCGGGCAATAGCTTGTAATAATGGAAGGAAGTTTGTTTACTAAGTAAACAGTTTTCTCATTTTTTTGTGGTTTTGATGAAAAGGTGACTTAAAGTCGCCTTTTTATTTTTTATCAACTTCTATTTAAAATCACAATTCATAACAATCCTTTTTTATCTGAATAATTTGTAAATTTGTGAAATGCAGTTTCAATTAAATTCTGAATTCAAACCAACTGGTGATCAGCCAAAAGCTATTGAAGAATTATCAAATGGTATTCTAAATAATGATCGTTATCAAACACTTTTGGGTGTTACAGGCTCTGGTAAAACATTTACAATCGCGAATGTTGTGCAAGATGTGCAACGTCCAACTTTGGTTTTGGCGCATAACAAAACATTGGCGGCGCAGCTGTATATGGAATTTAAAGAATTTTTCCCGAATAATGCAGTCGAATATTTTGTTTCGTACTACGATTATTATCAACCAGAAGCCTATATTCCCTCATCAGGAACATATATCGAGAAAGATTTATCAATAAATGAAGAGATAGAAAAACTTCGTTTAAGTACAACTTCTTCCCTACTTTCTGGTCGTCGTGATATTTTGGTTGTGGCTTCGGTTTCGTGTTTATACGGTATTGGAAATCCAACAGAATTTCATAAAAATGTGATTCAGATAGAAACGGGGCAAATTATTTCGAGAACAGCTTTTTTGCATAAATTAGTTCAAGCTTTATATTCGAGAACAGAAGGTGTTTTTCAACGCGGAAATTTTAGAATCAAAGGTGATACATTAGATATTTTTCCTGCTTATGCGGATGATGGAATCAGAATTAATTTCTTTGGTGATGAAATCGAAGAAATCTCTGTTTTCAATGTTGAAACAGGTAAAACTTCAACTAAATTAGATAAAATTAATATTTACCCAGCCAATCTTTTTGTGACTTCTAAAGACACTTTGAATGGCGCAATTGCTGATATTCAGATCGATTTGGGTAAGCAAGTTGAATATTATCATGAAATCGGAAAACATCTCGAAGCAAAACGTCTGCAAGAACGTACTGAATTCGATTTGGAAATGATCAAAGAATTGGGATATTGTTCTGGAATCGAGAATTATTCGAGATATTTAGACGGTCGCGAACCAGGAACTCGTCCATTCTGTTTGTTAGATTATTTCCCAGAAGATTATTTGATGGTGATTGATGAGTCGCATGTTACAGTTTCTCAAGTTCATGCAATGTATGGTGGAGACCGCTCTCGTAAAGAGAATTTAGTAGAATATGGTTTCCGACTTCCTGCTGCAATGGACAATCGTCCGTTAAAATTCGAAGAATTTGAAGCTTTACAAAATCAAGTGATTTATGTTTCGGCAACGCCTGCAAATTACGAATTAGAAAAATCGGAAGGAATTGTTGTAGAGCAAGTCATCCGTCCAACTGGATTATTAGATCCAATTATTGAAATTCGTCCAACACAAAATCAAGTCGATGATTTGATGGAAGAAATCAATAAACGCGTGGAATTAGACGAACGTGTTTTGGTCACAACTTTAACGAAACGAATGGCGGAAGAATTAACGAAATATTTGACAAAATATGGTGTTCGTTGTCGTTACATTCACTCCGATGTGGATACGTTAGAACGTGTTCAGATTATGGCCGATTTACGTGCGGGATTATTTGATGTTTTAGTTGGTGTTAATCTTTTGAGAGAAGGTTTAGATTTACCCGAAGTTTCTCTGGTTGCAATTTTGGATGCTGATAAAGAAGGTTTCTTAAGAAGTCATCGTTCCTTAACGCAAACGGTTGGTCGTGCAGCGCGTAATGTGAATGGTTTGGCAATTATGTATGCAGATAGAATTACGGATAGTATGCAATTAACAATTGATGAAACGAATCGTCGTCGTGAAATTCAGATGCAATACAACAAAGATCACAATAAAGTTCCGCAAGCTTTAAATAAAAAAATCACGAAACTAAGTTTAGCTGCAGCAGATTTTGAAGAAAATCCTTACGAACAAAAACATTTGATACAACAAGCAGCGGAGATTAACGAAAATTATTCGACAGAAGATAAAGAGAAATTGGTACAGAAATTGCAGAAAGAAATGGAAAAAGCTGCAAAAAATTTAGATTTTATAAAAGCAGCCGAATTAAGAGATCAAATTCAACTTTTAACTCAAGATTAATACGTTTTTTTCAACATTTCAATGAAAATTTTTAAGAATACATTTTTTTTAACTCTATCGTTTTTTACCATTTTATCATCTTGTAATACACAGATTTTAAAATCATCTTCAAATAATGAATTACTTGAAAATGAAGAAAGCAGTTTAATTCATACACGTGAATTAAAGATTTTCAAGAGATTTGATACTCCTGAAAAATTTAGTAGAAATCAAAATTATATGGGTTTTGAAAAATGGTTAAATAATTTATCCTTAAAAAATAACAATACGCCTGTTTATACATTTGATGGACAAAAAAAATCTAATCCCAATATTTATGTTGGAGTTTTAGATTTGGAACAACCCAAAAAAAATGTTCAGTTTAATTCAAATGCAATCATGAGCTTGCGTTTAGAATATTTTTACCGTGAAAAAAAATACAATGAAATAGATAAATTAGCGAAAGTTTTAACGAATCCAATTTCGTATACAACATTTGTAAAAGGAGATTATTCCTATCCAAAATTCATGGATTATTTGACGCATTATTTAGAAAATAGCAATTCTCAAACAATTGCTCAACTTCTAAAACCTATTTCAATCAAAGAAATTCAAATTGGTGATGTCTTTTTTCAGAAAGAAACAATAAAAAATCATGCGGCAATTGTGATGGATCTTGCTCAAGATAAAAATGGAAATAAAATATTCATTTTAGCTCAAAGTTATTATCCAAGTCAAGACATTCATATTCTTTCTAATCCAAGCAACGATTTAATCTCACCATGGTATATTGCAAAAGAAGGCACACTTCTTACACCCGAATGGAGATTTTTATCTTCGGACTTGATGCGTTTTAAATAGCATTTTACTTTTTCAATCCTTACATTTTACTTAAATTTGTTGTTCAAAACCTCAAAGTAAACAACAATACAGTAAATAATCGATAATGCAAAGAGTATATTTAGACAATGCAGCAACCACAGCAATTCGTCCAGAAGTAGTTGACGAAATGGCAAATGTGATGAGAAATGTTTTCGGAAATCCATCTTCTACCCACGTTTTTGGTAGAGAAGCCAAGGCGCTTATAGAAATGGCTCGAAAGAACATTGCGCAGCGTTTGAATGTTTCTCCTGCCGAAATTTATTTTACTTCTTGCGGAACAGAATCTAACAATACGATTATACGTTCTTGTGTAAACGATTTAGATGTTACGCGTATCATTACTTCGGATATGGAGCACAAATGTGTACAAGAAAGTATCAAAGATTTAGAATATCGTGGAAAAGTTGAAGTAATCCGTATCAATATTCAGAAAAATGGAGACATTGATTATGCTCAATTAGAGGAATTGGTTAAAGATCAATCTAAAAAAACATTGGTTTCTTTGATGCATGCCAACAACGAAATTGGAAATTTAACAGATGTTAAACGTATTTCGCAATTGTGTCAAGAAAATAATACATTGTTCCACACAGATACGGTGCAAACAGTTGGTCATTACGATTTAGATTTCCAAGATTTGGGAATGGATTTCGCTTCTTGCTCAGCGCACAAAATTCATGGACCAAAAGGTGCTGGATTTTTATATGCAAAAAAAGCTTCTCATCTTAAAGCTTTGATTGCTGGTGGAGGACAAGAAAGAGGAATGCGTTCTGGTACTGAAAATGTATACGGAATTGTTGGACTTTCGAAAGCTTTTGATTTAGCGATTGATGAGTTAGAAGCTCATGTAAATCACATCAAAGAAATCAAACAATATACAATCGATCAATTAAAATCAGCTATCCCAGGCGTTTCTTTCAATGGATTATCAGATGATTTAGACAAAAGTTTGTATGCATTATTAAGCATCAAATTACCATTTCATGATGCATTAATCGGATTCGAATTAGAACTAGCTGGTATCGCTGTTTCTCAAGGAAGCGCGTGCAGTTCTGGTGCAGCAAAAGTTTCATTAGTTATGCAAACATTGTACACAGAAGAAGAAATTGATCAAATGACGCCTTTACGCGTATCTTTTTCATACGAAACAACAAAAGAAGATATTGATATCTTAATTGGAACATTGAAAAAAATCGCTGAAAAACATCAATTACAAAACGCTTAATGACTGATTTCAATCAACTTGATATTCTAATTTTAATTGCGTTAGCTTTTGGATTTATCAACGGATTTTTCAAAGGTTTTATTTCACAATTAATTGGTTTAGTCGGCTTTTTTGTTGCAATTTGGTTAAGTTTCAAATTTTATCAAATCATCGAAGTTTACGTCGATTCGTACAATATTGTTGCAGATAGCTTAACTTCTTTGGTTGCGTTAGTGATTACATTTGGAATTGCTTTTTTTACAATAAAGTTAGCGTCAAGTTTAACACAAAAAACAGTAGAAGCAGTTGGTTTAGGAATCATCAATCGATTTGGTGGAGCAGCTTTAGGATTAATAATCTCTTTACTTTTAACATCAAGTATTTTGTATTATATCGATCCAATTTTAGAATTAGGATTTAAAGAAACAAAAGATGAAAGCCAGATTTTACCAATTTTGAACGAAAGTTCTCAAGTAATCAAAAATTCTATCTTCGAAACAAAAGATAATTTAAGGACAGAATCTCAAGATTCTATTCATTTATAATCATACAAAGACAGCCCGAAAAAGCTGTCTTTTTTCTTAACATTAATTTATCTATTCCATCTTATAAAAAGGCACAAAAATTGTCTAATGAGATAAAAACAATTAATTTAAGATGAAAAAAATTATTACTTTATCTGCAGTTTTTGCATTAGGAACTATTGCTTTTGCTCAGAATTCTGCCTACCAAGATATCAACCAATATCCTAAAGCAACAAAAACAAACGAGCAACATATTATCAATTTACCAGCTATTGTTGGAAATGATTCGCAAAATAAAAAAGTCGAAATATATGTCGGAAAATATATGGAAACTGATGGTTGTAATCAATATAATTTGAATGGAAAATTAGATAAAAAAACTGTAAAAAGTTATTTAGATTATTATAATTTCACGACAAATGGAAATGTTGCTTCAACAAATATGGGTTGTTTAAATGCTAAACCTGAAAATAAATTTGTTAGCTCTCAACCGTTATTGTTAGATTATAATAGCAATTTACCAATTGTTATTTACACACCAAAAGGTTATTCGGTTCAGTACAAAATTTTCACTGCTGACAATACAACCTATCAAGCACAAACAGTTAATAATTTTTAATTAAAACAATATTTCAAAAAACGATTCCTAGTAGTCGTTTTTTTATGATTTTATTTTTAATAACGACGTATTGTGTCGTATAAAATCGTTCCTTTGTTTAAATTTTAAGATTATGAACAGCGCAATCATACTTTCATCCATCCTTTTTTTTATCATTGGATCCGTTATCAGTTTTTTATATTCAAAATCGAAAGCAAATTCTGCAATCATTGGAAATGAAATTAAATACCAAGAACTTCAAAAACAATATGATTCGTTAAAAAATGAATTTATCGAAATAAAAGATGATGCTAATTTCAATTTGGATCAATGGCAAAAAGAGCGCGAAAAAAATACAGAATTAACGGTTCGTCATCAAGAAGCAATGAAAGCTGTAGAAGAGCAAAAATCGTTTATGCTCGAAACTAATGAACGATTAAAAGAGCAATTTGAAGCACTTTCAGCTCAAGTTTTGAAAAGTAATAACGAACAATTTCTTGATTTAGCGAAAACAACATTGGATAAACATTTTTCTAATTCTCAAAATGATTTAGAAAAACGTCAACAAGCAATTGATTCGTTAATCAAACCATTGAATGAAAGCTTGAATAAATTTGACGGAAAAATATCCGAAATCGAAAAAGCTCGAGAAGGCGCATATTCCGAAATTAAAGTTTTCTTAGATTCGATGCGTGGCACAACCGATAAATTGCAAAAAGAAACCAATACATTAGTTTCTGCACTTAAAACTTCGCACACAAGAGGAAAATATGGAGAAATTGGTTTGCGTCGTGTCGTTGAATTTGCTGGAATGTCATCTTTTTGTGATTTTGAAGAACAGACTTCTGTTCAGTCAGAAAATGGTTTGCTTCGCCCAGATTTAATCGTTAATCTTCCTGGAAATAGAAAAGTTATTGTCGATTCTAAAGTTCCGTTAAACCAATATATGCTTGCATTTGAGACGGAAGATGAGAATTTGAGAAAACATCATTTGCAAATGCACGCGAAAGCTGTCCGCGAACATTTAAAAAATTTGAGTTCTAAGGCTTATTGGAATCAATACACAGAAGCGCCCGATTATGTGGTGATGTATTTACAAATTGAAAGTTCTTTTGGTGCTGCGTTAGAATTGGAGCGAACTTTGATAGAAGATGCATTAAACAATAGAATAATTATTGCAACACCAACTACTTTGATTACAATGCTTCGCACAATTGCGTTTAGCTGGCAACAATTAAATGTTGCGGAAAATATATATCAAATGCGAGATGCAGGGATAGAATTATACAATCGTGTGAATGTTTTGATACAACATTTGGCAACTGTTGGTCATAATCTAAACCAAGCAACCCAAAGTTACAATAAAGCTATAGGTTCGCTAGAAAATCGTTTTATTCCGCAGGTTAAAAAGCTGAAAGAAATCGGTGGAACTTTGATGGAAAAAGAAATTTCAGAAACTAAGCCAATTGATACAATGATTCGTTCAATAAATAACTTGGATATTCAATAATCATTCTATATTTGTACAACTTTTAGAGAGAATGAAAACAAGCCTATTTACCTTGATTTTACTATACTCTCCTGCCATTTTTGCGCAGGTGAATTTTGAAGAAAAATCTGTACAGGTAAAACCAAATTTAGAATTAAATAAAGTATATAACTACTCATTTACAGATCGTAACTTTTCGATTTCTGTAAATGACACGGTTTCTAAAGTCATCAACCAATCAAATAAATCGATGGAATTGGTTGACAAGAATGATTTTGCCAATAAGTATACATTTGTAAATGGTAAAAATCAATCCAATGATCCTGATGAATTTTACCGCGATTTTATCAATAATTCTGAAGGAATAGAATACGAATTCACAACAAATCCTTCTGGAGAATTTTTAGAATTATTAAATGTTCCTCAGATTGAAGAAAAATTGCTTAAAATAACAGATAAACTTGGCAAACAGCGCAAAAAATCTGATGATTATAAGTCAAATATTGCGTACATCGAGGAAATGGTCAAGTCAAAAACGTATGTTCCGTATGTTTTTGAGCAAGAAATTCATGTTTTCAATTATTTTAATGGACAATATTTTCGTTTAGGTGAAACGTATGAAGGAAAATCGGTACAGGAAAATATTTTTGGTTTTCCAATTTCTTCTACAACAAATACTTATCTAAAAGACATCAACAAAGAAAAAGGTACGTATACAATTGCTTCTGACCAAAATTTGAGCAAAGATGATTTTGAAAAATTATGGGAAGAAATGGCGTATTATATGCTGAATGATGCTAAACTGAATTTGTCGCAAGAACAGGTAAAAAAAGAAATCAAAAAATATTCTGAAACAGTTGAATTAAAAGTGAAATATGAAAATACATACGATTTGAATTCAATTTTAATCAAATCTGAATATTTATTTAGCTTAAACATCGGTTCTAAGAAAACAGTTAATCAATTAAGTATAAAACTTTTAAATGACTAAGTTTTATTTTTTAACGAATTTCAAACTTCATTTTAGATAATTTGCTCTATTTTTGAATTAGTTTGATTGCTTATAAATGAAAATTAACTTTACATATTATCTGTTTTTTCTATTTTTTTCGATAAAAATATTCGCTCAAGATCCTATTCAAGATACAATTTCACCGGTTGTTAAAAATGATACTATTTTTAATGCACCTCAGGAAACGATTATTTTCCCGAAAACATATTGGAATATTGGAAACGAGAAACGATATAATGTAACAACAAGTGAGGTGAAATTGGAAGATGATACGATTTCGCATCAAGAACAATATACTTATAACGTTATTATTCAGGTTGAAAATGTCTATCAAAATGAAACCATTGTTAAGTGGAATTTTAGAAATGTACAATTCAATTCAAAATCATTTTTAAATAATCCTTTTTCGTTAGTTAATAATGTTTCGATTTCCTTTAAAATAGACCAAGACGGACGATTTTTGGGTTATACAGATTTAGATAAAACGATTAAACAATTGGTTTTATCTTCAGAAGATTTAGAGAATAAATATTTGGATAATCCTACTGCGATTGCGTTAATCAAAAAGAATCTTCAACAATATTCTACAGAAGAAAATATTGTTAAATTATTTGACAAAGACATTCGTCAATTCCATCATTTTTATGGAAAAAGTAATTTTACTTTAAAAAGTGAGCCTTTTGTTTATAAGTCGTACATGGACAATTTGTTCAGCACTTCTCCTACTCCAGCGACAACAGAATTGAAATTGAATGAGATTGGAGTTTCGCAAACCAATTACATTATGTCAAGTTTTCAGGAAGCCGATAAAGATTGGTTGGCCAATTCTTGGTACAGCTATTTGAAAGATTTGGCAACGAAATTAGGTTCTGAACAACCATCTGAAAAAAGATTAAAAGACGACATAAAATATTACGTTAAAACGACTTCGCGTATCAAAGATAACGGTTGGATTTCATATAGTATCGAAACCAAAAAAGTGAAATTTCAAGATACTGATTACACGTTAGAGCGTCGTTTTGAGTTAGTAGACTAAAACTCGCATCAATACTGATAATTCTTACATTATTAAATCATAAAAACTTCGTGAATCAAGATTATTTTTCATAATTTTGCATTCATTTTATATAAATTATATTCACTATGCAATTGTCTGAACAAGAAATTATTCGTAGAGAAAAACTACAACAATTAAGAGACTTAGGCGTTGAGCCTTACCCTGCCGAAGAATTCGTGGTAACTTCTAATTCTAAAGAAATTAAGGAAAAGTACGAAGAAGGAAAGGTTGTCAAGCTTGCCGGACGATTGATGAGTGTTCGTGTAATGGGAAAAGCTTCTTTCGCTGAGTTACAAGATAGCGAAGGTCGTGTACAGGTTTATATCTCGAGAGATGATATTTCTTCTTCTGAAGAAGGAATTGAGTACAATACAATTTTCAAGAAATTGATGGATATCGGAGATTTTATTGGAATTGAAGGATATGAATTCAAAACTAAAGTGGGTGAAATTTCTGTTCACGTAACAAAATTAACGCTGTTATCAAAAACTTTACGTCCATTACCTATTGTAAAAACTGACGACGAAGGTCATGTATTTGACGCTTTTACAGATCCAGAATTGCGTTACCGTATGCGTTACGTAGACATGGTTGTAAACCCACACGTGAAAGAAATTTTCTTAAAACGTACACGTTTATTCAACGCAATGCGTAATTTCTTCAACGATCGTGGATACATGGAAGTAGAAACTCCTGTTTTACAATCTATTCCTGGAGGTGCAGCAGCTCGTCCGTTTATTACGCATCACAATGCATTAGACATTCCATTATATTTAAGAATCGCAAACGAATTATACTTAAAAAGATTAATCGTTGGTGGTTTTGATGGTGTATACGAATTTTCTAAAAACTTCCGTAACGAAGGAATGGATCGTACGCACAATCCAGAATTTACAGCAATGGAAATTTACGTTGCTTACAAAGATTACAACTGGATGATGGATTTCACAGAGCGATTATTAGAACATTGTGCAATCACTGTTAATGGAACTTCTGAAGCAACTTTTGGAGATCATAAAATTGATTTCAAAGCGCCTTACAAACGTGTAACAATGCGTCAATCAATTATTGATTTCACAGGATTTGATATCGATGGAAAATCTGAAGCAGAATTATTTGAGGCTGCTAAAGGAATGGGAATCGAGGTTGATGAGACGATGGGTAAAGGAAAATTAATCGATGAAATTTTTGGTGAAAAATGTGAAGGAAACTACATTCAACCAACTTTCATTACAGATTATCCAAAAGAAATGTCTCCATTGACTAAAAAACACCGTGATAATCCAGAATTAACTGAGCGTTTCGAATTAATGGTTTGTGGAAAAGAAATTGCTAACGCATATTCTGAGTTAAATGACCCGATCGATCAACGTGAGCGTTTTGAAGCACAAATGGCTTTAGCTGATAGAGGTGACGACGAAGCAATGTTTATCGATCAAGATTTCTTACGTGCTTTAGAGTATGGAATGCCTCCAACATCAGGTTTAGGAATCGGAATGGACCGTTTGATTATGTTCTTAACAAATAATCCATCTATCCAAGAAGTTTTATTCTTCCCTCAAATGCGTCCAGAAAAAGCTGCACCAGCTTACGAATTGACAGAAGAAGAAACTCAAATTATTGAAATTTTAAAAGCTAACGAAAACATTGATTTGAACGAATTAAAATCCAAAGCTGCTTTAAGCGGTAAAAAATGGGACAAATCAATGAAAAATTTAGCAAAATATAACTTGACTAAAGTAACTGTAAATGGTGATACCAAAACGGTTGCATATTTAGGAGAGTAAATTATTACCCTTTCATCTATATTTTAAAAGCTCAACTTCGGTTGGGCTTTTTTTGTATGTTTAATTCTTTTTAATTCATATATTTATGATAATGAATCTGGATTGGATACAACTAAAGTATCTATGAAAGCTACTACAATTGATATTTTAATAAAAATTAATAATGAAAAAGATATTTATATTTCTATCCTTTCTATTATTGGTACTTTCAGCAGTTTATATATTATATTTAGTTCGTAAGACTTTTAATAATTATGAATTTGAATCTTATAATGAACTTTATTATAAAGTTCCACCTGTAAAGAATGCACAATTTAAATCGCTAAAATCTTTTAATTCTGACTTGTTTTCAATTGTTGACGATAAAAACTTAAAGAATATTACAGTAAATTTCGATTCCAAATCAAATAAAGTAAGGCAAGTAAATTTAAATTACACATATAATCCTAAAACAATTGATGATAAAGTAAAATCAATAATAAGGATATATAATTTAGGAGAAATTATCGAAATTAATAAAAGAATGATGAAAAAAACTTCTTTTTTTTGGAGTCCTGAAGTATATAATTTAAAAAATACTAAACATGAAGAAATGTACTTTCCAGAGGACTTCTTTGTACATAAAACGGTTGTTAATTATAATATAAAAGGAAAGTTCATAGATTCAATAGTAAATCATAAAACCAAACTTTATGCTTTAAAAGGTATTGTTGAGTTAGATATTAACAATGATTATAAACCTGATTTATTAATTGAATCAAAAAACGAAAATTCATACATGGTTACTGGTTTTATTGAGATAGACAATTGGATATGCAAACAAAAATAGGAGTATTAGTTAAGCTACATTTTTATAACTAATTTTTTGTTGATTAAATTCTTCAA
>NZ_JACAGF010000011.1:0-120472 GCF_030324345.1 Empedobacter sp. R750
CTAGTTCACCTCATTTCCTTTGGTTCTTCAGTTATATCTAATTTAATACTACTTATTTAAAGTTGCTAATCTAATAGCTTCTTGAAAACGAAGAATAACATCAAACTGTCGATCATTTTCATAAAACTTAGTAGCTGCTTGTCCACCAATTGTCATTTCAATTACTGCCTGAACATCCGCTGTACTAATACCATATTTCGCCATTTTTGAATCACTCAATTCTATTCTAAGTTCAGGTAATCCAATATTTTTGTAAACATTGATATCCGTTATTCCATTTACTTTTTCGATAGATGAAGCTACCTTATTTGCATATTTTTCTAAATCATACAAATCATCACCAAAAATCTTAATAACTAATGAACTTTTTACACCTGCTACATATTCTTCAACATTATCTTGAATGGGTTGCGAAAATCCAAATACAATTCCAGGATAATGATTCAGTTTATCTCGCATCTCTTGAATAATCTCTTCTTTTGAAACCTTGCGCTTCCAATCTTTTTTATCTTTTAATTGAATATTAAACTCAATATTGAAGAATCCTGTTGGATCTGTTCCATCATTTGGTCGACCTGTTTGTGTTAAAATAAAATCAATTTCATCACAATCTTTCTGCATCAACTCTTTCATCTCTTTTGTTAATCGAGTTGACTCTTGTAAATTGACACTATTTGGTAAAGTTGCACGAATGTAAATTGCTCCTTCATTCAATTTCGGAAGAAATTCTGATCCATAATGTGAGAACTTAAACAAACAAAGAGCTAAAATCCCTAAAAAGATTCCTATTGTTGCTTTTTTATAACGAAATGCAGTTTCATATAATCCAAAAATAGTTTTCTGAAAAAATCGAGTAATAAAGTTCTCTTTCTCCTCCATATTTTTCTTAAAAAGCAACTTACACATTGCAGGAACATAAGTTAGACTCAATATTAAAGATCCTAATAATGCGTATCCTAATGTAAATGCTAAAGGAGAGAACATTTTACCTTCCACTTTTTGGAATGAAAATATCGGTAATAAAGCGACAATAAGAATAAGTAAAGCAAAGAAAATATAAGAAGCTACACTTCCAGCGCTTTTCTTTATAACACCCATTTTACTCATTTTTGCGAAACGTTCTGCTCCTACTTTATGTTGCATGGTTGCTAAAGCAACAAAAACTGTTTCCACAATTACCAAAGTTCCTTCTAATAATAGTCCAAAATCCAATGATCCCATTGAAATTAAATTCGCTGGTAATCCTTGTATTTTCAACATAATAATTGCGAATAAAAAGGAAAGAGGAATAACCGAAGCTACAATAAATGTTGATTTCCAATTATATAAAAAAACAAAAACAATTAATGAAACTAATAAAATACCTTCAATGATATTTTTAGAAACCGTATGTACTGTATTATCCACCAGTTTGGTACGATCGACAACTGTTTCAATTTTTACATTATCTGGTAAAGTTCTTGTGTTTAATTCTTCAATCTTTGCTTTCAGATTTCCAATGACTTCGGATGGATTTTCACCACGTAACATCACTACAATTCCTTCAACCATGTCTTCGTGCTTGTTGTAACCAACTTGCCCCAAACGCGGTTTATTTGAAACCACAACATCTGCTACATTTTTAATCAGAATTGGTGTAGAACCATTCAGTTTCACCGTGATATTTCCGATATCTTCAATCTTATCCAACAAACCTACCCCACGAACTACATAAGCTTGATCTCCTTGCTGAATAACATCTCCACCAACATTTATATTTGATTTAGAAACCGCTTCATAAACATCTAAAGGAGATAAATCATAATTCTTTAATTCTGTTGGATTAATTTTAATTTCATACGTTTTTTCTTCACCACCAAAACTTACAACATCTGCAACTCCTGATACAGAAAGCAATTCACGTTCAATTACCCAATCTTGTATCGCTGTAACTTCCTTGATCGGTAAATCACTTTTAATCACATAACGAAAAATCTCTCCTGTTGCACCAGAAGGCGGCTCGATATCGGCATCTGCACCTTCGGGCAAATCAACGCCATTCAACTTATTCGATACGTATTGTTGTGCATAAAAATCATCTACTCCATCTTCGAACTGAACCGTTACCACAGACAATCCAAAAAGTGAAATAGAACGAATATTCGACTTATGCGGAATGCTATTCATCACTTTCGAAACGGGCAAAGTCACCAACTTCTCCATTTCTTCGGCACTACGACCAGGCCATTGCGTAATGATACGCGCTCGGGTATTCGTAACGTCTGGAAAGGCTTCGATTGGTGTGTGTTTCAACGCATAAATTCCCGTAAATAGAAGCGCAAACGTGGCAAATAAAATGAAAGTGGTGTTGCGTAACGAAAAAGTCACGACCGCTTGTACTAACTTTTTCATCCGATTATTTATTTAATTCTTCGTAAATCATCAAAGCATTTCGTGCAATGACTTTCTCATTTGGCGCAAATTTTTCTTCTACAAATGTGAATTCTTCATTCTGACCAATTGTCGTAATTTTTCGAATTTCCATTGTACAATCGTTTTTGTACACCACCACATATTCCTTATTATTCTCGAAAACTTTGGCTTTGTTTGGTATCGCAAACGCATTTCCAACAACATTTTGTTTATCGATAATAATGTCAGCACTCAAACCTGGCATCAAGTTCAAATCTTGATTTTCTAACACAACACGAGCTTTCAAAACGTGTTCATTTTCATCAAACACGTTGTATATTTTATCAATTTTCCCAACATAAATACGATCAGGATACGCCATCGATTTCACTTTTACAGCATCACCTTTTTTTAGATATTGCAAATTATTGGCGTAAATATTTACCATTACCCAAACTTGTTTTAGGTTTGAAATAGAAAAAAGATTTTCATCTGAATCTGAAGTAATAGATTGACCAACACTCATGTTTTTCTGAACGATATAACCATTTTTAGGTGATAAAATCTGGAATTGACCATTGCCAACTGCACGATACATCTTCAAAGTAGCATTGATTTTATCAATTTCAATTTGCGCAGATTGTAATTCGTGTTCTGCCTCTGTAACTTCGGGCTGAGAAGCCATTCCGTCATTCAACAATTCTTTTTTCGACTTAATTTGTTTTCGAATCAAATCCATTTGATTTTGATGATAACGTTTTTGTTGCACCAAATCCAACACTTCGTTCGATTTTACAACTGCCAAAACTTGACCTTGACGCACATAATCGCCCAATTCAAAATTCACTTTATCTACAACACCTTGCAGCAAACTTTTAAAGCCAACCAAATCATTTTCGTTGTATTCAATTTTTCCCGATAAGGTTAATTGTTCGTGAATAGGCTGCTCTAAAACAGACACAATTTCGGTTGACTTTTTCAATTGTTCGTTCAAACAAAATTTGTTTTCTTTTACCGCTTCTTTCTCGGTTTCTTGCTTGTTACAACTACTTAAAACCAAAGTAAAAGCAGCTAAAAAATAAAAAGTTTTTTTCATCATTTTATAAATCTTGTCCAACGATATAATTTAGTTCTTCGAATGTGTTTTGGTAATTTTCCAATAAATCCAAATAAGCTTTTTGAGATTCGCGATAAGCTTGCGTAAAATCAATAAATTCTAACAAAGTGATTTGTTTATTTTGGAGATGTTTTTTGTAATTGTCAATCATAGTTAATTGCTCTTGATTATTCAATTTTTTCCACTGAATAAGTGCTTTATCCAATTGATTGATTTGATTTTGAAGGCGATCAATCGAAATATCTAATTCAGAATGCAGTGCATTTTTCGTAATTTGTTGTTGATTCAGTACAATTTCAGAAGCTTTGATGTTTCCTTTATTCGTATTGAAAATCGGTAAATCAATGCTTACACCAACACCAACAAAATCGCGCATAATATTTCCACCACGATCATAATTCATCTGAAAAGTCAGATCTGGTGTACGTTGCGCTTTTTCTAAAATCAATTGTTTTTCAGCTAAATTGATTTCATTTTCTTGTTTTTTTAGCGCAATATTTTGCTCTTTTGCTAATTGTTTAGCATTGAATGGAATTGATTTGGAATGAGAATTGAATCTTGAAAAATCGATTTCATTTACATTTAGATCTGAGTTTTGCGTTAACAATCGAAGTTTATTGATGTATTCAATTTCTTGATTTTCTAGCTCAATTTGATCTTTTTGTAAACCAATTAATTCGGTTTGAAGTCTGTAAAAATCTGCTTTAGGAACATTTTTTAAATCTGCTTGTCGCTGATATTGCGTCATCATGTGTTCAAACAAATCAACACTATTTTGCAATTCTTTCTTTTCAGATTGAATGCGCGCCAACGAAAAATACGTTTGTCTTAACTCTCTTTTCAGCTCACGCAACAATTCTTCGTACTCAAAAAGTGCCGAATTCTTTTCTAATTCTTTAATCGCAACACGCTTTTTACGTTTACCAGCGGTTTCAATTAATTGCTCTAATTCGACAGAAATTTGTTGATTTTTTCCGAATTTTCCGAATAAATTAGGCTGTTCTTCCACATGATATGTTTTCCAAAGATTAACTTCAGAAATACTCAACGTTGGATTTTGCCATAATTTCTCTTGAATAATTTCAGCATCAATTCTGTCTACATTAAATTTATTCGCAATAAGCGCATAATTTTTTTGTAAAAACGTGGCTTCTAGATTGTCCAACGTTATGTTTTGCGCCTGTGTTTGTATCGCAAGAACAATTGGAATTGCAGTATAATAGATCTTCTTCACTTCTACTCTTTTTGAAAATTCAAAAGTAAAAGTGTAAGATTAAGGTGAGTTTTAAGTTAGATTAAAAGTAGATTAGAAAATGAGTTTAACAATCGTTCCTTTAGGTTTATTCGGAACAATTTCGATATCAATTTGATGAAGTGTAAAAATAATATTCGCCATCGAAAGCCCAATACCTTTTCCTTGAAAATCTTGCGTATTTTTTCCTCGAAAAAAGTTTTGTTTAATTTGTTTGATATCGGTTTCTAAAATACCAATTCCCAAATCGGAAATATGAATTTGCAAACGATGATTGATTTCCAAAAACTGTACTAAAATAGGTTGATTGTTCGAATATTTTATCGCGTTACTTACTAAATTATTCAGCGCAACTTCTAGTAATTTTTCGTTTCCTTGAATGGTTAACAATTGATTATTTTCGACTTGTAAATCCACATTTATACGCGCTTCATGATACAAAATTGCATTTTCAATCACTTGCCAAACTACTTCATCAATTCGAATTTGACTAAATTCAAAACTCGTTTTTGCTCCCGAAAGTAACATCATTTGGTCTAACGTTTCTTGCAAATCATTGGTATATTGTTTCAGTTGCACAATCACATTTTCGTATTCTTCGAGCGTTCTTTTTTTATGATTTGTAACCTCTAAAGTTCCTAATAATGCAGTAATTGGTGTTCGTAACTCGTGCGAAACATAATCAATAAAATTCTTTTGTACATTAAAAGTTTGCGCCATTCGATCAATAAAATGATTGTAGGTTTTGATTAAATCTTCAATCTCTGCATACGACTTATTAAGCTTTAAAGGTTCAGTAAAATTCTTCGCATCACGCTCTTTTATTTGCTCAATAATTTTTGTAATCGGTTCATAAGCAATTACTCCTAAAAAATTAGAAAATAGATAAATAAAAATCAACCCGACCAATGAAACCGAAATCAAAATTTGAAGTAACGATTGCATTTGTTCGTTGAATTCTTGTTTAGATTCGCGCGTAATTACTACAAAATCTCCTTGGTTATCGTGATAAAAAATTCCGTTATAAAAGAAATCTTTACTCGCAAAAAAATCAGTTTTATTCGAACGAATATTCTCTATAAATTGCTGCGTTATTTCTTTATTATCAGCCATATTTCCATTGTATTTTTTATTGTTTTGATCAATAATTAAAATATTTTTTCTGGAAATCGTTTTTATCAATTGGCTTTGTACATTATTGTGTTCTAAAACGGGTAATTCGTCTTTTTCTAAGTAGTAAATAGAAGCCAAAAGTGTCTTATTCTGCAATGATTTGATCTCTTTTTTCTCCATTTCGGTATAAAAAGAAAAATAAATAATTGTAGAAACAATCAAAATAATGATACTAAAAATAATGACTGAATAAAGCGCTAATCGATGTTTTAACTTCATAATTTAAGCTTTAAACATATAACCAACGCCTTTTACTGTATGAATATATTTCATACCATTTTTCTCTATTTTATTACGCAAATACGAAATGTAAACATCCACAACATTGGTGTGATTATCGAATGTTATTCCCCAAACAGCATTTAAAATTTGGATACGAGTAACGGTTTTATCTATATTTTCGATTAAATAATTCAACAACTTAAATTCACGAGGAGAAAGCTCTGTTTCTTCTTGATTGACAAAAACTTTGTATTGATCCAAATCGATTTCTAAGTCATCAAAAATCAATTTATTTTCAGGAATTTCTTGTGAACGAAACTGATTACGACGCGTTAAAGCTTTGATTCGCGATAATAATTCGTCGAAATGAAATGGTTTTGTAATGTAATCATCTGCACCATAGTCCAAAGCCGAAACTTTATCTTGAACTGTATTTAATGCACTTAACATCAAAATTGGAGTGAATATTTTTTTGTAACGAAGTGTCTGTACAAGCTGAATTCCATCCATTTTTGGTAACATAATGTCACAAATAATCAAATCAAACTGAATCGTAAGAAATTCATCTAAAACAGTTTCCGCATCTTTACAAAGCGTAACCAAATGTCCATTTTCTTCTAATCCTTTGATTAAAAAATCGCTAATTCGCTTATCATCTTCGATTACTAAAATTTGCATATACTTTCCATTTTTCCAAAATTAATGAAATTGATCAAGATGAGATGAATGTAATAAGTTTTCTAATTGGATTTTAATTTTTACAATTTTAGAAAAACAAAAAAAACTGTCTTAATCGACAGTTTTTTTATTTATTTTATTCTTTATTTCATAGGAGTTTCTCTCGCTGCTTCATATATAATCGAATCTCTTTGCTGTTGCGTCAAATCATATTTATAATCAAATATTGCAGATTCCCAATCTCCATATCCAACATTTGGCAATACAATAAATCGTTTTCCAAATTCAGATTTTAAAGTTTCTACGGCTGCCGCTCTTTCTTTTTCAGATTTATGATTATCAAATAAAGAAGAAAAATCTGTCAAACTATCTCCCAACAATAAAACAATGTCGTAATCTTTCGAAATATTTTGACGACGCGCTTCTTTACTACTTTCTTTGCTTCTCAAAATTAAATTCTGAGCACTTTGAATTGGATAATTGTATTTCTCTAAATTTGCTAAAGTTCCAGGACGTTCCACTTCGTATCGATTTGTAACATAAAAAATCTGAACACCTCTACTCGCTGCATACTGAAAAAACTCTTGAGAACCAGCCAAAGGCGTTGCAATTCCTTTCGACGTCCAATTTGCCCAAGTTTCTTGCGACCACGTTTTTCCTTGACGCGCCATTTCTACTGCATAGTACGAATTATCCAAAAAGGTTTCGTCAATATCCGTTACAATCGCCAAAGGTTTTGCGCCCTTTTTCGCAATTGCTTCATCTAATCTCATTTTAGCAACATTATAAGCTTGCTGGCTTAATGCTTGATATTCAGCGGCACGTTGTTGAAAAAATGCAGCATAAATTTTACCATCAACTTGCAAACTTTTTTGCTGAACTGGTTGTTGTTCAGTAACTATTTTTGGTGTTTGACAAGCTGTTAATCCAAAAAGCATTAAGCTTCCAATCATCAATTGTATATGTTTCATATCTCTAAATTCTGAAATGCAAAATTAAGCCTTACAATTCAAATCAAAAAATCAGATTACTGAATGTATTTAATCGATTCGAAAGTTGTTTGATGAAAATATTTTTTGAACTGATGATGTTCTCCATTAATCTCTATATCGATTTCTAAATAATCATTTTGATTAAAATGAATTAAATTTGTTTCGAAGAAATAAATATTTCGGATAACGTGAGATTCGGGTAAAATGGTATTTTTCAATAAAATATCATTAGTTCCCATTGCCAATTCTCCATAAAATGTAATATCTGCTTTGATCTTTTTTTGAGAAGAATTAGAATAAAAATCAGCTTCAACGATATTTATACGAACTGTTTTTTCGGTATCATTTTGAATAGAAATTAAAAATTCTAATGTATTTTTTTTCTTTGTTACCGAATCTATTTTTACTTGATAATCTATAATTTGTTGATTAGAATCATCAATCAAATCACCATTTTTTTCAATTTTTAAAAACGATATTTTTGGTTCTTCTTCTTTTGGAAGTGGTTTTTCTATTTGAACTGTTTTTAATTTCTTGTAAATAACAAACAGCACTAATAATACTAGTAAAATGAATAAATATTTCATTCTACAAATTTAAAAATTAAATCGTTTTTCTGATTTCGAAAAAAATGATTTGTTTCGCTTTAGACAATTTTTTTTCTGAAACGAAAAGCACAAAAAGCTAAAACAAGTACACTTCCTGCTTCAGCAAAACTAATAGAATTTGAAGATTTAGAGCTATTTTTACTAAAATTTGTTTGTATTAATTGACTATTTAAACCAGAAGATTGAGCAAATGAAATAGTTGTACTAGCTATCAATAGTAATAAAAATTTGAAGAGAGTTTTAATAATAATGAATTAAATAAAAAGTTTGGTTTTGGTATTAAAGATTATTAAAACAAATACAATGCCTAATTTTCTTAAAATCAAATAATTTGCAATTTAGTAATGACCATTCAATAATACTTTTTCTGGAAGAGGATAAATCACAAACAACTATTTATCAACTATATAAAACCAAAATAACTCAATCCATTTACTGAATTGAGTTATTTATTTATAATATAAAAACTTTAATCTAGTTCTATTTTCACGAAATGATTGTCCAATAAATGATCAATTAAATCTTGTGACTTATAATCAATTGGATCTTTTATTTGCTCTTTTGCTTTTGAATGTTCTTCAATTCGATGCAAAGCTTTATAAAAGCGTCGAACTTCATTCAGATTCTTCAAAATTAATTTTGGAGCTTCAGCTTTTTCTCCATTTTCTTCCTTGCAAATCATCGTAAAATAAGACGAATTACAATGTTTAATTTCACCTGTTTGGATGTTTTGGCTTTCTACTCGAATTCCTACGACGATTGACGTTCTTCCGACATAGTTAACCGATGCTTTTAGCGTTAATAATTCTCCTACTTCTACTGCCGTTAAGAAATCTACTCTATCCACAGATGCCGTGACACAGTACTTTCCAGAGTATTTGGAAGCACATGCGAATGCAATTTGATCGAGTAGAGAAAGAATGAATCCACCGTGAATTTTTCCACTAAAATTGGAATGTGATGGAAGCATTAATTGCGAAAAAGTTACCAATGAACTTTTTACCGTTTTGTAAATCATTTTATCTATTGTTGTGTGTGTGTTCAATTTGTAGTAATTAAGTTTAGACTGTAAAATTCATCTGCAATTTCGCGATTATTAGACAAACGAGGAACTTTATTTTGTCCGCCCAATTTCCCTATTGATTTCATGTAATGCTGAAAACCTTCTGTTTTAACCTCAGAAACGACAAGCGGACGCAAAATATTTCCCGTAATCAAATCATCATAATACGTATTTTGGCGACGCATTTGCGCATCCAATTCTTGATTAAAAATGGTTATATCTTGTGGTTTTTGATCAAATTCTATTAACCATTCGTGATAAGGCAAACCTTCTGTTGGATTAACTTGAGGCGCAACTGTAAACTCATTTACACTCGCTGGATATTTTTCTAAAGTTTTTTGCAAAGCCTGTTCCACTTCATGACCAATTACATGTTCACCAAAAGCAGATGTATAATGTTTGATCCGACCAGAGACAACAATTCTATAAGGTTTTATCGACGTAAAACGAACCGTGTCTCCAATATTATATCCCCACAAACCTGCATTTGTATTGAGAATTAGAACATAATCTTTTCCAATTTCAACATCTTTCAAGGAAATTCGGGTTGGATTTTCATCAAAAAATTCATCAACTGGTACAAATTCATAAAAAATTCCATTGTTCAATAAAAGCAATAAATCATCACTTTTTTGTGAATCTTGATATGCAATAAACCCTTCTGAAGCGGGATAAGTCTGAATACAATCTATTTTTCGACCAATTAATTGATTCACTTTATCGCGATAAGGTTCATAATTTACACCTCCTGTTACCATTAGTTGTAAATTCTTAAAAATCGACTGAACGTTTTCTTTTCCAGAAACTTTAATCAATCGTTCAAAATACATAATCAACCAAGGCGGAATCCCAGAAATCAGTGTCATATCAGCGTTCACTGTTTCATCCACTACTCTATCCACTTTCGTTTCCCAATCTTCAATCACATTTGTTTCATAGGATGGTAAACGATTTTTTTGTAAATAATTTGGAACAAAATGCGCACTAATTCCAGAAAGTCGACCAACTTTCAATCCGTTTTTATCTTCGAGAATTGGACTTCCTTGCAAGAAAATCATTTTTCCATCAACAAAATTAGAATTCTTAGTTTCATTAATATAAAACAATAAAGCGTTTCGAGCAGAATTTATATGAGATGGAACAGATTCTTTTGTAAGCGGAATATATTTTGCACCAGAAGTTGTTCCAGAAGTTTTAGCTAAATAAAGAGGTTTTCCAGGCCAAAGAATATCAGGTTTCCCTTC
Organism: Empedobacter sp. R750; assembly: GCF_030324345.1. NCBI lineage: Bacteria > Pseudomonadati > Bacteroidota > Flavobacteriia > Flavobacteriales > Weeksellaceae > Empedobacter > Empedobacter sp. R750. The sequence continues at coordinate 10,741 of NZ_JACAGF010000011.1, forward strand.
GATTACCTCATCAAAATAATGTTTCAAACCTTCGTAATCGTTGATAGGAACTTGCAATTTGAAATCTTCATAATTTTTGATTGATTCAAAATGATGATCAACTCCAAACTTTGTATTTTTTGCAGCAACAATCAATTCATTTAGAATTTTGTCTTGTGTTTTCAGCGGATTATTTATCCACTTTTGTTCTTTATTGACAATGTATTTTGCAAAAATTTTCGCTAAAAAAGCTTTCATGCTGTTCCTTTAAAACATTATTATTGGTCGAATTTAAACGAATATTCTAAATAATTTAACAACAATTGCAATGATTTTTCTTAGTCAAATCACTAATTACATTAAAGCTAAAACGTTAGCTATCATTTTATAATCATCCCGTAAAAAGTCGCTTCTCTATTATTTCTATTCCACATAAAATTATCTTATTTTTTCGAGGGATACAAGATTTTTTCTAATCGAACGTTTTATTGTAGATTTGTTTTTATTCGCTATCATGAAAAAGATTGTACTGAGTATCTTCGCCGCAAGTTTTTTAATCGGCTGTTCTACGCAAAAAAATAGTTTCAAAAACCGACAATATCACAAGATGACATCGTGGTTTAATGGAGTATTCAATGCTGAGGATGAGTTAGAAAAAAAGAACACAGAACTGCAAACAAATTATGTAGAAAATTACTCGAAGATTTTACCTGTTGGAATAGAATATTTTTCTGTTTCAGATTCTGCCAATTTAGGTGGATTTAATACACCCAATTTTGGTATTGGAGGTGGAAATCGAAATAATCAAGATAAAGTAGAAAAACCTGTCGGATTTGCTGCTGTAGAGGCAAAAGCTTCTAAAGCTATCGAAAAACATTCAATGTTAATTAAAGGAAAAGAAAATAATCCTTTGATGGGACGCGCTTATTTATTGATTGGAAAATCATTATTTTATCAAAAAAAATACTTTGAAGCGCTTGATGCTTTAAACTATGTTGTCAAAAATTTCAAAGATTCTAAATATGCTCAAGTAGCGCATGTTTATAAGACGGTTGCTGAAATAAAAGGTGGAAATTACTTTGATGGAGCCGAGACTTTGCAAAAACTTTATGAAAACGATCCGTATAAAAGCAAAGAATTAAAAACAATGATTGCGCGAACGTATGCTCAATTTTTAATTGATCAAAAAAAGTACGAAGAAGCGCTTGATCCATTACAAAAAGCCGAATATTTTTCTACAAATAAAGATGAACGCGTTCGAATATTTTATACGTTAGGACAAGTTTTTTCTAAATTAGGAAAACAACAAGAAGCTGGTGAAGCTTTCACACAAGTTTATAAAATGAAGCCTGGATTTGATATGGAAATCAAATCGCAATTGGCTATTGCTGCTAATTTTGATCCAAAAATTAATAATTACGGAAATTACAAGCAAAACTTGTTAGACATCGCGAATAAAGGAATTTATACATCGAAGAAAAACGAGTTATACTACGGAATTTCTGAAATGGCTTTTCGAGCTGACAAAATGGATGACGCTGTAGAATATGCAAAATTGAGTTTGAAAGAACCAATGTCTGATCCTTATATTCGTGGGCGTGCTTTCGAAAATTATGGTGATATAAAGTTCAAGCAAAACGATTATGTTTACGCATCGGCTTATTATGATTCGGCACAAACGAGTTATAATTTGCCAGAAGATCAGACGCGTATTCAGAAACGAAATGATGTTTTGAAAAAATTGATGGAAAAACATTATTTAGTTCAGAAAAATGATTCGATTCTAAAACTTGCTGCACTTCCAAAAGAAGATCAATCAAAATTCTTTACAGATTATATCGAAAAATTAAAGAATAAAGAAGAAAAGCAAGCTATAGAAGAGCAAAAAGAAATGGCAAGTTTTCAATTAGAAAATAAAACGGCAAGTTTTACGACAAGTTTTAACAATGCTGATAAAGGAAAATTCTATTTCTATAATCAAAATTTAAAATCAACTGGACAACAAGAATTCCAACGTATTTGGGGAGGTATTTCCTTAAAAGATAATTGGAGAAATTCGAATGCAATAAGTACTGCAATTGAGGATAAACAAAATGAATTGACAGGGCAAATAGCTGCTGGTGATCCAAGACGTTTTGAACTTGATTATTATTTAGATCAAATTCCGACTTCTCAAAAAGCTCTGAATGACTTGAAAGTTGTGAGAGATACAACGCAATTGTCTTTAGGGACTGGATATTTTGATATTTTCAATAACGCAGAATTAGCTGGAAAAGAATTGAAAGCCTTGGTTGCTTCGCCTCCAAAATCTGAAGATGTGTTGTTAAAAGCGACTTATCAATTGTATCGTATTTATAAAAATCGTGATCAAAAATTAGAAGATGAATATAAAAATGTCATTCTAACAAAGTATCCAAATACGATTTATGCAGGTTATATTCTTAATCCAGAAGTTGAATACATTACAGCTGAAACAAAAGAAGCTTTAGAAGCTTACAAAGTTGCATACACGTTATATCAAGATAAAAAATATGATGACGTAAAGAAAAAAGTACAAGAAGCAATTGTGAAATTTCCGACAGAAATTATCGTTGCTAAATTTGCTTTATTAAATGCTTATGCGATCAAACAAACTGGAAAAGATAGCGATTTTGAACAAGCTTTAGAAATTGTAATTACTGCTTATGACGGAACCGAAGAAGCTAAGCAAGCAAAACGTTTGTTGGATAAATTGCGTAATCCTAAGAAGAATGTGGAGGAACCTGAAGCTACTCCTCCTAAAGCTCCAAAACAATTGGATAGAAATGAAAATATTAATATTAAAGAAGATACAAAAGCTAAAACAGCAAAATAATATAAAAAAAAGAGTTAATCTAGATTAACTCTTTTTTTTATATTATTACTTGATTTTTCTAATAATCATCTAAATCATTTTTCTTAAAAAACGGGATTCTTAGTAGATTGAGAATTCCAGATTTGTTCTCGGTATTCTTTCGGTGTAATACCTGCGACTTTTTTGAACAATTGTGTGAAATGTGAAGCGGTCTGAAAATTAAGCTCAAAAGCAATTTCAGAAATTCTTTTACTTGAATGCAATAATGCTTTGCTGTAATTAATATCCGTTTCGTTAATCCATTGTTTCGGCTTCTTTTGCGTAATATCTTTCACACATTTGTTGAGATAATTTTCTGTTACAAATAATTTATCTGCATAAAAAGTTACTTTCTTTTCTTCTATATGATGTTTAAAAAGCAAATCTTTAAACTGCAGCGAAAGCTCCATTGGACGTGTGGTTGTACTCGGAATTTCCTTGTAATCGATGTTGAGCAATTTTAATAAAACAACGTGTAACATTGCTACAATTATTTCATTAATCTCAAGGCTATTCAAGAAAATTTCTTGTTCCATTAAAACCAATAATTGATGAACGGTTTGAAAAGTAACTGCATCGAGTGATAAGTAAGGCGACATCAAGAAAATACTCGATTTATATTTTGGCAATTCTAATTCAGATAAAATATGATTTTCATACGCCAAAAAGAAGCCTTCTACATCATCAGACATTTCTACAGTTGCCGTAATTGTTCCTTGTTTTATAAAAATTATTTCATTTGCATTTACTACGTATTCTTTGTTTTCCAAATATTGCTTTATGCTTCCTTTGGTCACAAACATGATAAAATTAAACGTTGTTCGATACGGAATAACGGGCATTAAAATATCTTTCAGATAATACTCTAATCGATACAATTGTATATCCTCATTATTTCCTAAAACTTGATGGCTAAGATGGGCTAGAAATAGTTCTTTGTATTGTGAGTTTGATATCATTTCCATGGCAATGCTTTTTTAAAATGAAACTGTTTTTATTGTTCGAATTTTATGCCAAATTACATTATATTCCAAAAAATCGATCAGCGTTCTTTTTTATAAATAATGTGCACCAAGTTCCTACAACAAAAGGAAATGTAAGAACTCCTCCAAATGATGCGAAAATATTGGTTTTAACAAATAAAACATCAATCAAAACAGTGATAAAAACACCTAATAAAACCCAAAAACCATCTATTCGTTTGGTTCCAGCAAATACAATTGCCGTTAAAACAGCATTAAATCCAAATAATCCCATGTGAATTTGTTCTACTGGTTCTCCAAATAAATTTGAAATTTCTGCACTAAAAATTGAAGCTGCTAAACCGTACAAAGCCGCAGCGGGTGAACCAATAAAAACGGCAATAAAAAAGATGATACCAGACATTGGACCACCTTGAAAGATTACTTCTCCGAAACCATTTGTTGATGTAAACAAATCGTTTGTTTCTAATAAAGTTTGAGTATTTCCTGCAGTTGCAGGTCCTATTGTTGTAAAATGATGAATTCCGAAGATTAAACACCATGTTAATAGAATAAATGGTAAAGTAAAAGCTGGAATATTTCTTTTGATAAAAAAATGTTGAATAATCGCTGCTAATGCAGAAGCAACCACCAACAAAATCCAGATAAGAAAAGTAGAGTCGAACATAATTGTTAATGCAACACCCACTAACGCTGCACTAAATCCATATAAACCAGCGTTGATTTCTTCTTTGTCGTATTTCATTAAGATTGCTGTAATTGTCCCAACTGTTGTCGAAACAATTGCGCCAATTCCTCCTTCTATACTTCCTAAGAAAATACCAATCAAAAACAATAAACCTGTACTACTGTTTTCTTGTAACATGATTTGTCCTAAACCTTTTAGAACTTGATCTATAAATGGAACTTTCGTTAAAATTTTGTCCATGATTTTTTATTTGTTTCTATAATTCCCAAAGTAAATCTTGGGCAGCCAAGAAATAATTATACATTGCTTCTCCTCCTTGACTTAAAGCTCTTATGACGAAACCATTTCCGTCCAAAACAGAAATCCCAATTTCTACATTCGTATGTTTTTTTGCAGTTTCTAATAATGTTTCTACCAACGTAACTTTATCCGTTTCTGGTTTTGTACTAAAGAAAATAAAACTTCCTTGATGTGTATAATTTTCTAAAATACCAATACTGCTAATCGGAATTAAATCGGGCTGAATTAAGACATTATCTTTGACTACTAATTTGTTTTGATGATAGATTTTAGTCAAATTCTGAAAACGTTTTAACTTAAAAACTTCTCCCGAATGTTTGCGTCCACAAGTAATAATTTCACTAATAATAATTTGACTATTCTCTCCAATTGTAATAGCAGCGCTACTTTTGAAATTAGAGTTTTCATGCGGAACAACTGGATGCGGCACATAGGCAAACGACGCATTGTTGTGTATATTAATCGTTAACTTTTGAGTTGCCTCGTCATCCATATTAAACAATCGTTGGTACGATTGTGATTGCAACTGAAGTGCTGCATTGTCTTCTACATCAATATTCAGAATATATTCATCGCCATTCAGAATTCCAGGCGAAGAAGTCATCGTCATTTGATATAATTTCTTATCTAATTTTCGTTGTCCAACAGATACAACACGGAAGGGTTTACCGACGTACAAATTTTTGACGAACGATTTACCTTCCTTGTATCCTGCAACAATATCTAATCTACATTCCATCTTATCTCAAAAGATTTGGTTCTTCGATTTCTTCTAAAAGTGCATATTTTTTAATCCAACCAATAACACCATCCAAACCTTCTTCTGTTTTTAGGTTTGTGAAAACAAAAGGAGCTCCGTTTCTCATGCGTTTTGTATCGCTTTCCATCACTTCTAAACTTGCTCCTACATGTGGCGCTAAATCTATTTTATTGATGATTAATAAATCGGAACGTTGGATACCAGGCCCACCTTTTCTTGGAATTTTTTCACCTTCTGCCACATCAATAATAAAAATCGTCACATCAGCTAAATCTGGACTATACGTTGCTGCTAAATTATCTCCTCCACTTTCGATTAAAATCAATTCGATATCAGGAAAACGATCTGCTAATTCATCAACCGCCTCCAAATTCATACTTGCATCTTCACGAATCGCTGTATGAGGGCAACCTCCAGTCTCTACACCAATAATTCTATCTTCTGGTAAAAGGCTATTTTTTGCCATAAATTTTGCATCTTCTGAACAAAAAATATCGTTTGTGATCACTCCTAAATTATAATCACTAAACATTTTTCGACTTAATTTTTCTAATAAAGCTGTTTTTCCAGAACCTACAGGTCCACAAACTCCAACTTTGATATATTTTCTATTTTCCATTTTGAATATTGTTTATAAAATTTATGACATGTATAAGCGAGAATATAAGCGTTCGTGTTGCATACATCTGATATCAAACGATGTGTTGCATAAGCCTACATATTCTCTATCTAATTCTATTGTTTCTTTGGCTGTTTGAGAAATTGTTTCGTACAAATCGAACATTAAATCTTGCCCATCCAATTGTCCCAAAGGCACTAATTTCACTGCGTTTGTTACAATTCCAGAAGCCGAAGTGTAGTAAAAAGCAAACAATGCTTCGTAAAGTGGAATTTGCAATAAACTGGTATAAATTCCGAAAACAATCGCGTAATTAGAATAAGCGATGTTTTGTTTGATGTTGCGCTCGTATTCCTCAACAAATTCTGATTCTACGCGACGCTTGAAAATTTTGATTAAACGCAAACCTAATTTCTGACTTGCTTGTCTGATTTCTTTTGGCGCTTTTAGAGCAGAACATTCTTCATCTAATTTCAAAATTTCTTTCAAATCTGAATGTTGAGTTGCTTCGTACGCTAATTTTACAAAAGCACCATCATTATATTTCAGATTATATTTCATCATATTTTCTACAAACTCTTGCGCCGTTTGTTTGTTATTGACGATTCCATTCTGAATATAAGTTTCTAATCCATTCGAATGTGTATAAGCACCAATCGGTAAAGTAGGATCAGAAATATGTAATAAACTTGCTAAAAATTCTTGTTTCATTCTTTATCTTTTTACGATAATTTTATTTTCAGATTTTTTGTAGACATTGAACCTCCTACTTTGGTTTCGCGATGATGATCTACATTGGCATTCAATAGATGTAGGAGTTTTAAATCTTGAACTTTTGGATTGTAGCCAGATGATTCTAACCAGCGAAAAATGGTCAATTCGAAAGGCATAAGCAACAAATCATTTTCATTGTAAAGTGGTAAATGTTTGTTTCCTATTTCGTGGCAAAGTGCGCTCATTTCGAGAATAGATTGAGGAGAAAGTACAATCGTTTTGGTTTCTAAAACATTCACAACAATTGCCGTTTCGTCATCCATAAAAAGAATATCACCATCGTGCAAACGTTGTTTATCTTTCAAAAATTTGATCGCGACATCTTTTCCACCTCTTGTTCTTTTGCGTTGAATTCTTTTGGTTGTTTCGTACCAATCTAAATCCAAATAATCAATTGATTGTAAAATTGATTGTTCTGCAACAGTTCCTATTCTCTCATTAATAATCATCTTGCTTAATTTTTTCTTCTAAAATCGATATTTTTAGATACGCCCATTCCAAATGCAGAGCCATTAACTCCAGCAACAGATGTTTTTGTCCAACCTTCTTTTGATTTTGTTTCTAACAGCGAAAAATCTGCAAATCTAAATTTCAGTCCCCAGCCGCCGCCTAAAACAATCCCAATCATAGGATAACCTCTCAATCGAAAACCATTAAAATTTTCCATAGACGCTGTTGTTTCAGACAATTGTTGTCCCCAAACATAATGCACATCAAAATGCGCAATTAGCGTAAAATATTTACCAAGCGCCAAGGACGGACTATACCAAATCCCTGTTTCATTTTGTTTGCTTACAACTTGATGATTGACATTATCTTCGGTATATGCGTAGTTAACCCCAATCGCATCATTATTATTGAAGAAATACCCTATTCCAATCGGAGCACTTGAGACGTTGCTGCTACGACCAGATGGCGACGTAACTTTAGAATAATCCAATGAACCATATAGTGAAAATTGCCCTTTTGGACCTTCATCATTGTCTTTCAATCTCATTCCTCCTAAGATTTGCCCGTCCATTTTCCCTGAAACCAATGACATTCCAATTACTGCAATTGAAAAAACTATTTGATTAAAATTTATCATTTATACTTAAAAACCTGATTTTATTAATTCATTAAAAATATTTGAAAAGGCTCAGCACATTGTCTGAGCCTATTTTTAATAATTAGAATAAATAATACAATTGAGCTAAAGGAACTACTTCCGATGGTTCGCATGTAATATATTCTCCGTCAACATATACTTTATAATTTTCTGCATTCACTTCGATATTTGGTGTTTTATCGTTGTGAATCAAATCTTTTTTACCAATATTTCTACAGTTTTTAACAGGTAAGAAAACTCTGTTCAAATTATAGCTGTCAATTGTTCCGTTATCGATAGAAGCCTGAGAAACAAATGTGATATTCGTTTTCTGAACTGCTTTACCAAAAGAACCAAACATATTTCTGTAAATAACTGGTTGTGGAGTTGGAATAGATCCGTTTGGATCACCCATTTTACTACCTGCGATAAATCCTCCTTTCAAGATCATTTCTGGTTTAACACCAAACATAGCTGGTTTCCAAATTACTAAATCGGCAATTTTACCAACCTCAACAGATCCAATATAATCTGAGATTCCGTGTGCTATTGCAGGATTGATTGTATATTTTGCGATGTAACGTTTTGCGCGGAAGTTATCATTGTCATGACCTTTATCTTCTTCAATTTCTCCACGTTGATCTTTCATTTTACTTGCCGTTTGCCAAGTTCTTGAAATTACTTCTCCAGGACGTCCCATTGCTTGAGAATCTGAACTCATGATACTGAAAACACCCATATCATGTAAAATATCTTCAGCAGCAATTGTTTCTGGACGAATACGAGAATCTGCGAATGCTACATCTTCAGGTATATTTTTACTCAAATGGTGACAAACCATTAACATATCCAAGTGCTCATCAATTGTGTTAACTGAATAAGGACGAGTTGGATTTGTAGACGCTGGTAATACATTTGGATACATCGCAGATTTGATGATATCTGGCGCGTGACCTCCACCAGCTCCCTCTGTATGGAATGTGTGAATAACACGACCATTGATTGCTTCCATTGTATCTTCTAAGAAACCACCTTCGTTTAATGTATCAGTGTGGATCGCAACTTGTACATCATATTTATCTGCAACCTTCAATGCTGCATCAATTGTAGATGGTGTTTCTCCCCAGTCTTCGTGAATTTTTACTCCTAAAGCTCCAGCTTCTATTTGCTCTTCAATTGGCTCAACAGTTGCACAGTTTCCTTTTCCGAAAAATCCAAAATTCATTGGGAAAGACTCAGTTGCTTCCATCATTTTTTGAATATTGAATTTCCCTGGCGTAACCGTTGTTGCATTAGAACCATCATTAGGTCCTGTACCTCCACCAATCATTGTTGTAATACCACTGAATAAAGAAGTATTGATTTGTTGTGGAGAAATGTAGTGAATATGAGTATCGATACCACCAGCAGTCACAATCATTCCAGCTCCATTGTGTACTTCTGTCGAAGCTCCAATAATCATTCCTTCAGTAATTCCGTCCATTGTATCTGGGTTACCAGCTTTACCAATACCAACGATTTTACCATCTTTGATTCCGATATCTGCTTTTACAATTCCCCAGTGATCAATAATAATTGCACGCGTAATACAAAGGTCTAAAACACCTTCTGCACGCAATTTTGTAGAGTTTTGTCCCATACCATCACGTACAGTTTTTCCTCCTCCAAAAATTGATTCATCACCATAATGTCCAAAATCATCTTCAATTTCGATGATAAGATTTGTATCTCCTAAACGTACTTTATCTCCCGTTGTAGGGCCTAAAATATTGGCGTATTGTTTTCTGTCTACTTCTAAACTCATTTTAAAGACTTTTAAAATTGTGAGATTTCATATTCTCTAATGCTTGTTGTTTTTGCTCGTCTGATTCTATAGAACCTTGAACTAAATTGCTGAATCCGTACATTTTTTTGTCACCAGCGATTTCTACTAATTCAACTTCTTTTTCTTCTCCTGGCTCAAAACGAATAGCTGTACTTGAAATAATATTTAATCGTTTTCCGAAAGCAGCTTCACGATCAAAAAGCATCGCTTTATTCACTTCGAAAAAGTGGAAATGAGAACCAACTTGTATTGGTCGATCTCCTGTATTAATCACATTAATTTTTACGGTATCTCTACCTTCGTTACAAACAATTGTTCCTTCTTTTACAAAAATTTCTCCTGGTATCATTTTCTTTTATTTTTAGAATTAACGAATAGGATTATGAACCGTTACCAACTTTGTTCCGTCAGGAAAAGTCGCCTCCACTTGTACATCGTGTATCATTTCTGCAACTCCTGGCATTACATCGTCAGTTGTTAAGATGTTTGCACCTTCTTGCATCAATTCTGCAACTCGTTTCCCATCTCTTGCACCTTCCAAAATAAAGTGGCTGATAAGCGCAATAGATTCTGGATAATTTAATTTTACGCCTCTTGCTTTACGTTTCAACGCAAGCTCTCCAGCAGTATGTAACATTAGCTTTTCTAATTCGCGTGGTGTTAAATGCATTTTTTTATTTTTTAAAAAATTAGATATTTATCCTACACATTGATGTAAACAATTTGTGTATGAATATGTTGAATTTTGACAATAAGAACCGTTCATTGTTTAGCTAAAAACAACGAAATCTATTGTAGATCAATAAAAATTAATTATTTGTAATCGATTTGTAGCGAATGAAATAAGATGTATTTCGGTAAACTTTTTAAAGTCTTAACTTCAACTGTTTCCGATATTTTTTGATAAAAGGTTTGATGAAAATAAATAGTCAAAAAGCGAACAAACAAATCACAATCGAATGTAAAAATTTCGGATTCTGATTTATTTTCATCAACTGATAATAGATTGAAATTATCAAATTGAGTAGATAATTTTGTTCCACAATCTATTTGTTCTGTGTGTTCTCTATGCGCCTCGACAAGACTTCTCGTTTGAGAAAACTTCGAGATACTTATTACGACCGTAATAAATAACATTAAAAATACTATAGAGAAAACCTTTTTCATTACCGATGTAAAATTAGACGTTTTACTTTGTTCGTTTCTTACTTAAAAAATCAGATAAATATTCAAAAACGTGACAATTTCATTCTTTTTGACTATTCTAAAACCTTTGATGAATAATGATTAATCTTATTTAAAAATGATTAATCTACTCATTTTAAATAATATAATTGTTTATTAAAATAAATCATTATCATTCAAAATCACTTATTTAATTCCTACGGAAGCTTCCAAACCAAATCCACTGCAACATAATGCACACCCGATTTCACTTCTGAATAATTCCTAATCAAGTTGTTAACATAACCAATATCCATCGTCAACGGAGAATTCGGAATTTGGAACATATAATAAAGTCCCAAACGCGTTTCTTTGTACGCATATTTTGTCCAATGTTTTTCCACATCGTTCATATAACTCGTCGCAAATAAACCTTCGACACTAAGCGCTAAAGATTGTTTATTCTTATCAGAAATTGGATACGTTAATTGCGATTTTACACGTGTTCTTAACTGAAAATTTTCGTCAACTTCATTAAAATCAGCATCAAAAAACTTTCTGAATTCTTGTCTAATTGTATTCTTCCATTTCAACTTTCCTAAATTCGCAGTATACGCATAACGCCCATAAACTCTAAACTCCTGCTCTATTCCCTCTTTATGAAAAGGCGCTTCAGAATCAAATTCATTTTGACGACGATAACTTATCGCATAACTATATTGTTGATTTGGTTTGAATTTATTGTAAATCTCATAATTCAAGACTAAAATTGCAGGTTTATCAACTGGATTATAATTATCTGGCGAACTTTTTCGTCCCATTCCAACATAAGCAACCGCATATTTATTTCCTGTAGAATCTAACTTATGTTGCACGCCAAAAGCAGCCCAAGAAGCGGTTTTAGCTTTCCCTAAACCTGGAGGACTTAATTGTCCAAAACTATTACTAATCGTGAATAAAAAGGCAGCAACAATGCTTATTTTGCGTGTAATTGAAATCATTTTTGTGTTTTGTTTGTTTTATTTTTTTAGAATGAATAGCTTAACGTAGCCATCATATTACTTGGAGATCCAGGGAAAACGCGTGTATAATCAATTCCTCCTTGGAAATAATATTTATCGAAAATATTATTGAACTGTACTGAAATTTTTAATGGGTTCAAATCATAATAAATTGCAGCATTTACCACTGTGTAATCTGGCAAAAATCCCCACTCAGCATTCCCTTGTGCATCTTTCCCAACAGAATTTTCCATACGTCGATCACTTACATAAGAAGCGCCAAGACCAAATCCTAAACCTTTGAAAGTATCATGCAAAACCGAATATTTCAACCATACATTTGCCATATTTTTCGGTGCATTTGGCAAAGACATTCCAACTTCCGAAGCAACAGAAGAAGCTTTAACCTTTGTGTCTGTGTACGTATAATTGAAACTCATTTGTAAATTACGATGCAATTGTCCACGTAAATCAAGCTCCAAACCTTTCGAAGAAACTTTCCCCGATTGACGATAAACAGGAAAACCAGCATCGCTCAATTGTCCTGTTGGCATCATCATATCATTGCGTTGAATTTGATAAAGCGCTAAATCTATTTGCAATTTCTTCTTGAAAAATTCTGTTTTCAATCCTGTTTCTACTTGGAAACTTCTCTCTGATTTGAATGGTTTATCAGCACCATAATTTTTGTAATTTGCTACATAATCAGCAGCAATTGGCACATAACCTTGCGAATAATTAGCGAAATAATTTATTGTTGGCGTTACTTTATATGTCAATCCCACACGAGGTAACCATGTATCTTGAGTTGCTGAATAAGGCGTTTTTGGATCTGCACTTTCTGATGTATAATGCTCGTAACGCAAACCAAATAACATTTCTAATCGATTAAATTTTACTTGATCTTGTACATAAACACCAGTTGTTTTGTAAGAACTCAAAAATGGAAAAGATGCTTGTTTTAACCATTTGTAAGAAGATAAATCTTTCGATTCGTAAATTGGATGATTCAAATCAAATGTCAACGGAACAATTTCTCCATTCACCTCTTTGCTTCTCGCCTCTTTCTGCTGATTGTCCGCATCTGGCTTATATTGCGCATAATCAACACCAAAAATTATATTTTGTTTTACTTGTCCTTTTTGCAATTTATAATTCAAAAAAGCAACAGCATTATCTGTGTAATCAGTTGCTTCACGAGACAAGAAACGCATGTTTACAATTGTGTTATATGGTGCATCTGCAAAACTATTCAACGTTCTGTGTTCGTTTAATTTTTCTTTATAAATTGATTTCGAATAATTAAGCGTTAATGATAAATTGTCTAGAATCTTTTGTGTCAATTTTGTACGAAATGAAAATGTTTCTGTTTTGAAAAAATCTGATGGTTGAGACAATGTAAAAGAACGATTGATTGCATATAGATCTGTTTGTTTCACACCCATTCCACGATCCAAATAACCATCAAAATTGTCGTACGTCAAATCCACATCGATTTGTGTTCCTTTTCTTGGTTTGAACGTAAAAGATGGCGCTACTGAAACTATTTTTTGATTGTTATTTTTTCTGAATGTTTTACTTGTTTGGTAACCTGCATTCAATCTATAAAATAAATTATTACTCAATGGTCCACCAATATCCAAGGTTGTACGCAAAGTTTCAAAACTTCCTGATGAAAAACTGACAGCACCTTTGAAATCTTCCAATGGTTTTTTACTCACTAAATTAATTGTTCCACCTGGCGCAATATCACCAAATAACGTTCCTCCCGAACCTTTCAAAACCTCGATTCTTTCCAAATTAATCGTCAAAGGCGAATTGAAATAACTTGTTCCATAACCAAAACCAGAGCGCAAACCATTCACCAAACGCAAACTATTTCCGTATCCGCTGCTAAAACCTCTCAATGTATAATCGTCATAAGATGAAGCTTGATTAACACCCGATAAATCATGCACCATATCCGAAACTTTAAACGCTTGTTTATCGTCCATCAATTGGCGATTCGCAATACTAATTGTCTGTGGTAAATCTTTCAGATTTCCATTCAATTTTCCATCAAAAGTGATCGTATGTTGATAATATGAATTCTTTTTATCCGAACTAATTAAAACTTCTCCTAATTGTGTCGATTCCTTTGATAAATAGATTTTAAGACCTGTTTGCTCGTTCCAATTTTGTTTTGTAATCACAAAATTTGTTGAATTCAAACCATCAGCCATAATCGAAATTGTCAACGGAAGTTGAACTTCTTTTTCGAATTTAAACTCTCCATTTTCAGCAGTTTCTACGTTGTACGTGTCATTTTCAATCGAAATAATTGCATTCGAAATTGGTTGGTCTTCTTGATTTAGAATTTTACCAAAAATCATTTTTGTTTCTTGTGCAGTAGCTGTTATTCCAAGAAAAATGAAAAAACTAAAGGTGATAATTTTATACATGAAAGATCTTTTCATTTTGAGAAATATTATTTTTTAATTCGATTGTACCAATCTCTTTTTGCATGTGATAAGTAGGAAAATTTGATTTTTCGCAAAACATCATCAAATCAAAACCTAGTTTCAACCAAAACTCATACGCTCCTGGTAAACTTGGATGAGTGTGCAAATACAAACGATGAATATTTTTTTGATGCGCTTGCTTTTCCAATTCCTGAAACAATTGCGTTCCCAAACCAAATCGACGATAAGCCGGCTCCACAAACAAACGAGCAACCTCAACCGTTTTTTCTTTACCAACAGAAAGATGAGGAAAACGATAATCGAAAGGCATCATACCGATAACGCCAATAATTTTATTGTTTTCATCACGCGCCTGAAGAAAAATTCCAGTTTGGCTTTCGATGTAATTTGACATAAAGTTCAACAAGTCTTTTGGAACAATTGTCGGATCTAATGTTGGAAATAAATCGCGTCTAAACTCGATCACATAAGGCAATATTTCTTCGACCTGATGAGTTTCAACAGGTGTAATTTTTATATTTTTCATTCAATTTTTATTTTAATTGTGGCACAAACAATTGTTTTCCTTGATGAGTTAAATTCAACAAAGGCAATTGATACGTTTCTTGCAGAATATTTTTAATTTCTTCTTGATTATAATTTTCTAAATCAACCAATTGATGATTTTTCATCATATAAAATTGATCACCATACATAAATGCCAAATTAGGATCATGCATCACACAAAGGACGGTTTTTCCTTGTTTGACAAGTTCTTGTAAAGTTTCTAAAACCAAAACTTGGTAATGCAAATCCAAGTGATTCGTTGGTTCGTCTAACATCAAAACATCTGGATTTTGAACCAAAACACGGCACAACAATACCAATTGTCTTTCTCCACCAGAAAGCGAAGTATAAGCTTTGTCTTTTAAATGCCACAAATTAAACTTCGTTAACATTTCTTCGACAATTTGATAATCATCTTTTTTTGGAGAAAATCTCGAAAAAGAAGCGCGACCAGTCATCACCACATCAAAAACTTTGAACGGAAAAGTAGTTTGATGAAACTGTGTCATAAAGCCTAAACGAAGCGAAGATGATCCAACTTTTATCTTTTTTCGTTCTTCATTTCTAATGAAAACATTTCCGTCGTATTTCTTCTCCAAACCTGCGATAATATTAAACAAAGTCGATTTTCCACTTCCATTTTTTCCCATCACTACAGATAATTTTGCTTCAGAAAAATTGACATTTACATCATTCAGAATTTTATCTTTTCCGTAGGTAAACGATAAGTTTTGTATGTTAACTATTGTTTTCATTAGTTCCAATTTGCTGCGTTTTTTCTCATCAGATAAATAAAAATTGGTGCACCAATCAACATTGTAAAAACACCAACCGGAATCTCAAAAGGCATTACCGTTCTCGAAAAATCATCAATGACCAAAAGAAGAGTTCCGCCAATACTAATATTTGCCCAAACCGTTTTTTCGTTATTTGGTCCAAAAAACATTCGACTAATATGTGGAACGATTAATCCAAATAAACTTATCACACCAACTGCGGCAACACAAGCGGCTGTAATTAAGGTTGCAACACCTATCAAAATAACTTTCAAAAGTCCTGGTTTTACACCAACTGCAAGCGCTTCTTCATCACCCAAAGACAATAAATTAAGTTTCCAACGGAATAAAATAATAATGGTTAAACCAATTAAAATCGGATAAAAAGCTATTTCTACTTTTTCCCAAGAAGCTGTATGTAAATTTCCCATTGTCCATTGCACAATCATTTGCAATTTGTATGGATCGCTGATGTATTGTAAAAGCGTCAAAACGGCTGTAAAAACTCCAGAAATTATCATTCCTGATAAAACCATATTGATTAACGAACTTTTGACATTTGTCTTAGATATTAAATACGTTAATAAAACAGCACAAATTCCAAATACAAATGCTGAAATATTAATGGATAACACAGGAACAACCATCGCCAAAGCTGCGCCAACAGCAGATCCAGACGATATACCTAATGTAAATGGATCGACAATTGGATTTCTGAAAATTGCTTGTAAAACATTACCAGATGATGCCAAAGCTGCACCAACAATAAACGTTAATACAATACGAGGTAAACGAACTTGCCACAAAATAGTTTCTATACTTGATTGAGGTAAATTAGTTGTTCCCGAAATTAACTTGCTGATTGCAGATGAACTGTAACGAATCAACTCCGAAATGCCTACAAAATTAGTTGCGCCCATTGTCATAGAAAGGATAACAACCGTAAGTGGTAAAATCAAAAGTAGACCGTAAGATTTCAATTTAGATTGCATTTTTCTTGTATAAATCTGGTTTTTGGTACAATTGCATGATATCGTTTTGCACCTCTTTGTTTAATTGTTCAGTCGAATAAGCCGAAGGATAACACCAATTGCGAAGTTGCTTGGCAAATAATAAAAACTTAACCGTATGCGGATCGTAATAAAACGCAGGATTCATCGCGAAAACTTGTTTTGATTTTACCGCTGGCAAAGCATCCAATTCTTTTAGTTGATACACCTCATCAAGGCTCGAATTCCAAAGTACAATCAAATCTGGATTCCATTTATAAATCGATTCTGCTCCTACATTTGGCGATTCCATTTCCAACGGACAAGCATTTTCTGCACCCGATAATTTGATCGCTAAATCTAACAAAGTTCCTTTTCCAGATGTCGAAAAAATACGTCCTTTCGACCATGCGTAATAGACTTTTTTAGGCTTTTCGTTTACAGGAGTTTTCAACTTTTCAGCTTCTGTTTTTACATAAGAAACCACTTCCTCTGCGCGTTGTTTTTTTCCTAATAAAGTTCCCATTCCAAGCAATTCTTTGTAAATCTTATCTTGACTTAAACTTGAAACCGTAAAAACTGGAATATTTAATTCTTCTAATTGCTGAATTGTTTCGATATTTTGTTCATAAACAATCGCTAAATCTGGCTGCAAACCAACAATTGTTTCAATATTACTTGATCCTCCTCCAAAAGTTGGCGTCGCAATTGTTTTATTTTTGATTCGCTCATCTAATTTTGCATAGAACTCAAATTTATCTTCATTCTGAAAAACTTGTTGCGGAATTCCAACCACTTTATCTTCGGCGTGCAACATGTAAATTTCGTCCAAAGAAGGTTCAAAAAGTACAATTACTCGTTTTGCTTCTTCTGGTAACGAAACTATTTTTCCACGGCTATCTTCCGCTTTTATTTCACCATGTTGTTCGTTCTTTTTTGAAGAAGAATGACAACTTTGAAAGAAAATAAAGAATGATAAAATAAGGGTTATGCGATGAAATATTTTACAATTCATGGTTTAATTTTTTACCAAATTTTTTAATAAAAATTCACTGATTAATTGTGCTTCGACAAGTTGTATTTTGTCTTGATAACGAGTCAAAAGTTGCTCGTACATACGACCATCATAAGGAAGCAAAAGTTGATTATCATCATCGTTTTTCCAGTAAATAGGAAGGTGACGATTGCCAACGAAGTAACAAAAATCAGCGGCATCGGACTTCGACTTTGCAGAAAACTGAATACACAAACAAGGTTTTATGTAAACTGAAGCTATTAAATTGTTTTCATGAAATAATCGATCGCCGTTCTGCCACTCATTTTTAGTTTGTAATCGAAGTTCTAATGTCAAACCAGCAGTTGTTTTTCGCGTAATTTTCTGTTTTCGAATCTCAAACCATTCAATCGTTAATTGATCCAAACCATTTTCTACTTGTTCAATTTTTGACTGAATTTCATCTATAATAACCAACTGATTTTCCATTATTTCGATGTATTATTTTTGTTGTGCAGCTTCTTTTTTCAACTGAACTTTCTCTTTCAACCATTGACACCATTCGTCAATTCCTTCTCCATTCAAGGTACTAATTGTTTGCACTTCTAAGTTTGGATTAACCTCTCTTGCATCTTTAGTAACCGCCTCGATAGAAAAAGGTACATATGGCAATAAATCTGATTTAGAAACCAACATCAACTCACTTGTTAAGAACATACGTGGATACTTTTTTGGTTTATCATCACCTTCTGTTGTAGCAATAAGTGTTACACGATAATCTTCACCTAAATCAAAAGCAGATGGACAAAGAAGATTTCCTACATTTTCGATAAATAATAAATCTGTTCCATCCAAATTAATGTGATCCAAAGCTTGTAAAATCATTTGCGCTTCGATATGACACATTCCACCTGTTACAATTTGCAAAGCATTAATTCCTACTTCGCGCATACGAACTGCATCACGCTCCGTTTCTGGATCACCAACTAAAACAGAAATATTCAATTCTTTACCCAAACGTTTTCCAATTTCTTGTAACAACGTTGTTTTTCCTGATCCTGGAGACGAACAAACATTGATGATACAAACATCTTTCAGACGTTCGCGAATCGCATTTGCAACATAATCGTTGGCTTTTAATAAATGTAAAGTTGTGTTGTCGCATTGAACAGATCCTACTCTATTCCCAAGACTTTTTGGATTTTGTGTATTTGTTGACATAATTGAAATATGTTTAATTAATGATTATTTATTTTTAAAGATGACTTGCGAGATAAAAAGCTCATTTCCTTTGACAATTGTACTGGATGGTGTTGAACAATCTTCGCAAACAAATTTGTGATATTTAACTTCGAAATTCTTGTGACAATGTTCGCAATACGCCACAATTTCATTGACTAAAACCTCTAACTCGATTTCATTATAATTTTGGTTATCAGCTATAAATGCATCAAATGCATTTTGGATTAAAACAGGTTGAACATTTGATAAAAGCCCAGCTGTAATTTGAACTTTTTCTATGTCTTCTATCTTCGAATCATAGTGCTCGTTCAACGTATCAAATATGTCTTTGACAATACTTAATTCGTGCATAATTTTTAATTTTTGTGAATAGGTTTCCTCTTTCTAAACAAAATGAATGCTTAGAAAATAGTTATGTATAAGAAAGTTTTATGTTTATCAGATAAATGGTAAACCGTAGATATAATGCCTCAACAGGCAAATTTTATTGGTTGAAGTAGAAAATAAATCAGAAAAAATACGAACACAAATCTGTTGATTAAAATTAAACTTAACATCTGCGTTGATAAATTCATCAAAAGAAAAATCATTGATTTTTAAATCTTCTACAGTAAATGTAAATCCTTCAATAGTGCTATTTGTATTATCACATTTTATTGTCTCTTTTTCTACTTTTTGATGCGCAGAAGATTGATTTGTTTTGTTAGAAAAACTAAACAGAACAATCAAAAAAAGGACAGAAAATATGTGAAAAATCGTTTTCATTTACGATTGTAAAGGTACTACAACATTCTACCTAAAGGATTATTCAAAATAGAGGATAAATGTTCAAAAACGTTACAAATCAATAAAAATTAATTAGCTTACAAAAACAACAATTAAATTGTTTATTAATACATTTTTATTGTTTTACAATAAATTTATTTTGCAATTCAAAATATTTCTATTTAATTTGAAAAATAAATTATTACTAAATATGGAAACTAAATCTAAATTTTATTTAAAATTATTCAAATGAAACAAGAAAACGATTTAACAATATAAATATGGCAATTATTATCAATTTAGATGTCATGATGGCAAAACGTAAAATGTCTTTGAATGATTTGAGTGAAAAAGTTGGTATTACATTATCTAACTTATCTATTCTAAAAAATGGAAAAGCAAAGGCTATTCGTTTCGAAACTTTGAATGCAATTTGCAAAGCTTTAGGTTGTAAACCAGGTGATATTATTGACTATACGGAAGATTAAAACAAAAACCAAAAATTCTAAATTATTAAAAGAAAATACTATATTTGTTGACAACCAAAAGGTTTTAACTTAATTTTCCTTGGTGATAAAGATTTTCAACTATTTTGAATTGAATAGACAAAATCTTGTTTTACGGTTTATCTTCTTCCGACTATAACCGTTTTTTTGAGGAATAAAATTTAATAAAAAATTAGCAATCAATACACCTTTTCTACCCAAATAATCGGATAGAATTTTGTAAATTTGTAACCAATACATTAGAAAATTTAATGGAATATAATACACTTCGTTCGCAATTGATTATTCCAGAATATGGTCGTCATATTCAAGAAATGGTAAATCATTGTAAAACAATAACAGACGAAACAGAACGCAACGGATTTGCCGAAATTATAATTGAAGTAATGGGAGAATTAAATCCTCACTTGCGCGATGTACCAGATTTTCAACACAAACTTTGGGATCAACTTTTTATAATGGCAGAATTTGATTTGGATGTAAAATCTCCTTATCCAATTCCGACAAAAAAAGATACGGTAAATAGTAAACCAAATAAAGTAGACTATCCAAAAAGCATCTATAAATACAGATATTACGGAAATAATATTCGTAAAATGATTGATGTTGCTGTAACGTGGGCAGAAGGTGAAAAACGCGAAGGTTTGTACTTTGCGATTGCCAATCACATGAAAAAATGTTATTTACTTTGGAATAAAGATACAGTTGACGATCAAGTTATTTTTAATCATTTGTACGAATTATCTGATGGTAAAATTGATTTGAGAAAAGTTGATGATCATTTGGTTTCACCTGATCGTTTGAATTCGAATAATAATCATTCAAACAACAATCAAAACAATAGAAGTTACCAAAACAATAATCGTAATCATCAAAATAACAACAATCGAAATAATAACCAAAATTCGAATAATCGTCAAAACAACAATAACCGAAATAATCAAAATAACAACAATCGAAACCAAAACGTTCGAAACAATAAAGGTTAAATCAAAACTATTTAATACAACTAAATGGCTACATTTCAAATAAAGGGAGGGAAACCTTTGAAAGGAGAAATTACTCCGCAAGGTGCTAAAAATGAAGTACTACAAATTTTATGTGCGGTTTTATTAACCAATGAACAAGTTCGTGTTAAAAATATTCCAGATATCCGAGATGTCAATCGTTTGATTGAAATTTTGGGTGATTTAGGCGTAAAAACACAAAAAAATGGAAAAGGAGATTTCACTTTTCAAGCTGACGAATTACGATTAGATTATTTAAAAGGAAAACAATTTCGCAAAGATGGTGCTGCCTTACGTGGATCGATCATGTTAATGGGACCACTTTTAGCTCGTTTCGGAGAAGCTTTTATGCCAAAACCAGGAGGAGATAAAATTGGACGTCGTCGTTTAGATACGCACTTCGAAGGTTTCTTTGCTTTAGGAGCAAAATATCGTTTCAATCCTGACGAAGATTTCTACGGTGTAGAAGTGGACGAAAAAGGATTACAAGGTTCTTATATGTTATTAGAAGAAGCTTCTGTAACTGGAACTGCAAATATTATTATGGCTGCAGTTTTAGCGAAAGGAACAACAACCATTTACAACGCTGCATGTGAGCCTTACATTCAACAATTATGTAAAATGTTGAACAGAATGGGTGCTAAAATTTCTGGAATTTCTTCGAATCTTTTAACGATTGAAGGAGTTGAGAAATTAGGCGGAACTGAACATACATGTTTACCAGATATGATCGAAATTGGATCTTGGATTGGTTTAGCAGCAATGACAAAATCTGAATTAACAATCAAAAATGTTTCCTGGGAAAATTTAGGTGTTATTCCAGATGTTTTCAGAAAATTAGGAATCAAATTAGAACGTCGCGATGACGATATTTATATTCCAGCTCAAGAACATTACGAAATCGAGCGTTTTATTGACGGTTCTATTTTAACTATTTCTGATGCGCCATGGCCAGGATTTACGCCAGATTTATTGTCAATTATTTTGGTAATTGCAACACAGGCAAAAGGAAGTGTTTTGATTCACCAAAAAATGTTCGAATCTCGTTTATTCTTCGTGGATAAATTAATTGATATGGGTGCCCAAATTATTTTATGTGATCCGCACCGTGCAACAGTAATTGGTCTTAATCACGAAACGCCATTGAAAGGAGCCGAATTAACTTCGCCAGATATTCGTGCCGGTATGTCTTTATTAATTGCTGCACTTTCTGCGAAAGGAAAAACTGTTATTCATAATATCGATCAAATTGACCGTGGTTACGAAGATATCGATGTACGTTTACGTGCTATTGGAGCTGATATAATTAGAGCTTAAAAAATAAAAAATGCAATCTATTATTGAGTTTATCACCAATTTTGTTCAACGCCCAGACAAGGTATTAATGGACATTATCAATAATTACGGTTATTGGATATATGTTATTTTATTCCTGATAATTTTCGCCGAAACTGGTTTAATTATCATGTCATTTTTAATGCCTTTTTTACCTGGAGATGCACTAATCTTTTCGATTGGAATGATTGCGGCAAGCGATGATCAAAACCATTTGCATATCGAATATATTATTCCATTACTGATGGTTGCAGCAATTCTTGGTGATAACGTAAATTATTATGTTGGACGCAAATTTGGGGGTTGGATTTTAGGACGAAAAGACTCGTGGTTTCTTAAAAAGAAACATATCGAAAAAGCAACAGAATTTTTTAACGAAAATGGTAAAAAAGCAATTATTATTGCTCGTTTTATGCCTGTAGTTCGTACTATAATTCCATTTATTTGTGGTGTTACAAACCTTAATTATCGCACATTTATTACCTATAGTTTTATAGGCGCGGTGCTTTGGGTTGGCGTTATTTCGCTTTTGGGACACACATTAGGTCAGTTTGACATTGTAAAAAATAATTTAGAGAAATTCATTTTCGGAATTATATTATTGGCGAATATGCCGTTGATTATCCGAATCGTGAAAGCTCAATTCAATAAAAATAAAACAGAAGAATGAGACAATTTGGATTAATCGGAAGAAATATTTCCTATTCATTTTCTAAATCTTATTTTGCTGAAAAATTTAAAAACGAGAACATTGTAGACGCTGTCTACAATGTTTTTGATTTACAGCAAATCGATGAAGTAGAAAAAGTATTCGAAACCGAAGGTTTAGTGGGCTTCAATGTCACAATTCCTTACAAACAAGAAATCATTCCATTTTTGGACGAATTATCGCCAGAAGCCAAAGCAATTGGTGCGGTAAATACCGTTTTGATACAAGATGGAAAACGAATCGGGCATAATACAGATTGTTACGGTTTTCACCATTCGATAGAACCTCTTTTAGAACCTCATCACAAAAAAGCGTTGGTTTTAGGAAATGGAGGCGCTGCAAAAGCGGTTTTTTATATTCTTGATTTATTGAAAATTGACTATAAAATTGTTTCGAGAACAAAAACCGAAAATCATTATTCTTATGATGAATTGAATGAAGAAATCACTCATAATCATCAAATTATTGTGAATTGTTCGCCAGTTGGTACTTTTCCAAATACTGAAAACGCTCCACTTCTACCCTATCAATTTATCAACGAAAATCATTTATTGTACGACTTAATTTACAATCCACCATTGACAAAATTTTTAGAAAATGGTCAACAAAATGGAGCCAAAATTAAAAATGGTCACGAAATGTTGGTTTTACAAGCTGAAAAAGCTTGGAAAATTTGGAATAATCGTACAAAATAGACTTGATATTGTCCTCAAATTTTATTAGATTTGAGAAACAAAACTTAATTTCTTATGAATACTGAAATGGATAACCTGCAAAATGCAGACGGAGAACAATTACCTAAACCTGCAAATACAAACGACTCTAACACGGAATCTTACAAAACGGTAGAGTTAACGAACCAAGAAAAAATAAGCGATATTTCGTTCAAAGATTACGAAAAATTTAGTTTTGATGTTTTGATTAACGAAGCAAAAAATCTATTAAGCAAATATGATGTTCAAGAGATTCGCGAGCATTTTAATCAAATTCGTGATGCATTCAAAACTAAATTAGAAGAAGATGAAGCTGCAAAAAAAGAAGCTTTCTTAAGTGAAGGTGGTGATGAATTAGATTTTAAATACGAAACATCTTTTAGAGCAAAATTTAACGCTGTTTACAACGATTTTAAAAATCAATTAGCAGTTTTTCATAAAGAAAACGAAAAAAAGGAATCTGATAATTTAAAGGAACGTTTAGAAATTATTGACGAATTGAAAGCCTTGTATCAAGAACCAAGTGATTCTTCGGCGGCAATGTTCAAGAAATTTCGTGAGTTAAAAACTCGTTGGCACAATGCAGGAAGAATTCCGAGCAAAAATGCTGAAAATGTATTCAAAAATTATTTTTTCCACTTAGATAATTTCTACACATATTTGGATATGAATAAGGAATTGCAAACATTGGATTATGCACATAATCTGGAAGTTCGTCAATCGATTATTAAACGTGCAGAAGAATTAATTGGAGAGCAAAACGTGCAAAAAGCTTTGAATGAATTGCAATATTTGCATCGTTTATGGAAAGAAGAAGCCGTCCCTGTACAAGAAGATTTGCGCGAACCAACGTGGCAAAAATTCAAAGAATTAACAAATAAAATTCATGACCGTAAAGGGGAATTGAATGAAAAAATAAAACAAGAGCAAAAAGATAATTTAGAAAAGAAGAATCAAATTATCGCTCGTATCAAAGAAATTTCTGAGCAAGCAACAACAAAATCGCATGGCGATTGGCAAAAAGCTATTTCTGAAATAAACTCTTTGCGTGAGAACTTTATCACAATTGGACGTGTTCCGAAAGATAAAAATTCTGCAACTTGGGAAGCTTTCAAAGAAGTGACAAGACAATTTAATCACATCAAAAATGATTTCTATAAAAATCTAAAATCAGAGCAACAACTGAATCTTGAAAAGAAATTGGCTTTGTTAGAAATTGCAAAACAACATACGGAAAGCACGGATTGGAATGCTTCTGTACAAGTGATTAAAAAAATCCAAAATGATTGGAAAAAAATTGGTCATGTTCCAAGAAAAAATTCAGACAAAATCTGGAAAGAATTCAAAGATACATGTAATCAATTCTTTGATCGTTACAAAAAACGTCACGAACAAGCGAATCAAAAATTGGAACTAAATTTCGAAAAGAAACAAGCTTTCTTAAACGATTTCAAAAATCAAACGATTTCTGAAAACAAAGATGAGGCGTTGAAACAATTAGAAGAAATTCAACATAATTGGGCAAGTTTAGGAAAAGTTCCATCAGAAAAAATTTCAATCAATCAAGAATTTACAGATGTTTACCACAAAAAATTAGATGCTTTAAATCTTTCTAAAAATGAATTGAACGATTATAAGTTAAAATCATTTGTCAATAAAGTAAAATCTGGAAATAATGGAAATTTATTGGATGATGAGATTAGAAAAACACGTAAAATAATTGAGGATTTAGAAAAAGAGATTAATCAATTGGATAATAATGTACATTTCTTTTCGAATGCAAATGAGAACAATCCTTTATTAAAAGATGTTTACAAGCAAATTGACGATAAACGTAAAAAATTAATTGAAGCAGAAATCAAACTGAAAACATTATTCAATATTGATTTTAATGCATAATTTTTAGGCATGACACAACAATCTATCGATGAGCAATATATGGCTCGTTGTATACAAATTGCAACAAACGGGTTAGGAACAACATATCCTAATCCGTTTGTTGGTTCTATTATTGTACATAACAACAAAATTATAGGCGAAGGCTTTACGTCAGAATATGGTGGACCACACGCCGAAGTGAACGCAATTAATTCGGTTAAAAATCAAGAATTATTAAAAGAATCTACGTTATATGTTACGTTAGAACCTTGTTCACATCATGGAAAAACACCTCCTTGCGCGGATTTGATTATAGAAAAAGAGATTCCAAAAGTAGTAATCGGAACTCTAGATCCTTTTGCGAAAGTAAATGGACAAGGTTATTTGCGTTTGCTGAAAAATGGTGTTGATGTAACTTTAGGTGTTTTGGAAAAAGAATGCATCAAACTTAATAAACGTTTTATCACTTTTCATCAGAAAAAACGTCCATATATTATCTTAAAATGGGCACAAACAGAAGATGGATACATGGGACGCGATGATGTACAATTATGGATTACAAACCAATATACAAAGCAATTAGTGCATAAATGGCGAACAGAAGAACAAGCTATTTTGGTTGGAAAAAACACAGCTTTAATTGATAATCCGCAACTTAACACGCGATTATGGGAAGGAAATAATCCGTTGAGAATTGCGATTGACAAAAACTTAGCGATTCCGAGAAGTTTCCATTTATTTGATCAAACACAACCTACTGTAATTTTCAATTCGATTGAAAATTGTTCTGAAGAAAATTTAGAACTTGTTCAATTAGATTTTACACAAAAAATATTGCCGCAAGTAATGGATTATTTGTACGAAAACAATATTCAATCCTTGATTATTGAAGGTGGAAGTGATACCATACAACATTTTATTGATGCTGATTTGTGGGATGAAGCACGAATTTTGAGTTCGGATACTATTTGGCATGAAGGAATTTTAGCTCCTCGACTGAAAGGAACTCGAACTGAAAAACATCGCTTTTTAAATGATGAATTAAATATTTTCGAAAATAGAATAGAAATTGAAGAACCTTAGAAATGAGGTTCTTTTTTTATCTTTTATCAATTATTAAATCAGTTTCTAATATCCAAAGAGAGTTTTTGATAAGATTATGATTATTAAGATTTAATTCATCTAAATCATTATCAAATAACACTAAAACTCTTCCTTCAAATAAATCATTATTTATTTCAATAACTTTTCCACTTTCTCCAATTAAAATCCAATAATGATTTTCATCTCTTAAATTATTTGTATTCTTTTTTCCTAAAAAAGTATTTAAAATTACTTTATCATTCAATTTCATTCATAATTTTTTTCATCACTCATAAATATAAAACCTTTTTTCGTTAAAAGTACTATTTAAACTATCTTTGCGGTACTTTTCAATACAACATGACGGACAATTATCGTACAATCGAGAAAGCGGTGGAAGATGTAATTTTCAAAGAATTGGGTAGTAAGTTTATTAATTTTGCTTATCCAGTTGAAAATGAAGATGACATCAAAATTTATTTGGATCAATTGCGCGAAATTCATCCCGACGCCAATCATCATTGTTATGCGTACGCACTTGGAATTGATGGTAAAAATCATCGTGCAAATGATGATGGAGAGCCAAGTGGTTCGGCTGGTTTACCTATTTATAATCAAATTTTATCAAGCGAAATCACTAATGTTTTGATTGTTTCTGTACGTTATTTTGGCGGAACAAAGTTGGGAATTCCTGGTTTGGTAAAAGCGTATAAATATGCGGCGCAAGTTGTGTTAGAAGAAGCAAATATTGTAGAAAAATTTGTTTCGAAACGTGTAAAAATGGTTTTCAATTATGATCAACAAGGAATTGTAGAACGCAATGTCGATCGGATTTCTGGAGAGATTAAAGACAAGCATTTTTCTGATAAATGCATGTTTACAATTTCGGTAAGAGAAAGTAAATTGGACGAATTTATTCGCATGTTTGACGAATATTATCAAATGGAAATTAAAATTATTGACTAATGCTAAATAGCTTAACTTCTTTACGTTTTTTCTTTGCTTTTGTTGTTTTCTTAAGCCATTTAACGTTTGTAAAAACCGATTTAGCTTGGTATAATTATCTAAAAAATAACGTCTTTTTCGAAGGTTATCTTGGTGTTGGTTTTTTCTTTATTTTGAGCGGATTTGTTTTGGCGCTTAATTACGAAAAGAAAGTAATCGACAATCCAAATTTTGATAAAAAGAAGTTTTATATCGCGCGAATCGCTCGTATTTATCCGCTTCATGCCCTAACCTTTTGTGTCATGTTACCGTTTGTTATCATCAATGTTTGGCAAGGTTATTTTCATTGGGATATTGCAGGTGCAAACTTATTTTTATTACAATCTTATATTCCAGTAAAAGACTTTTATTTCTCTATTAATAACGTTTCATGGAGTATTTCGACCGAATTATTTTTCTATTTAATGTTTCCTTTTTATGTGATTTGGTTGCATAAATTTCCGAAACTGAAATATATTTTATTACTAATTATTCCGATTATCATTTTTGCTGAACCTTATTTCAGAACAAATATGAAGTTGGAAAAAGCAATTTTTTACATCAATCCAATTGTTCGCAGTTTCGATTTTATTTTAGGAATTATTACCTGTCAAATCTATAAAAAGATAAAAGATACGCCTATCAGTTTTTCGAAAGGAACTTTAATAGAAATCGCTGCAATTACGGTTTTGGCAATCTTTTTTTACTTCCACAATGATGTTGCGAGAGCTTTTCGTTATGGAATTTATTATTGGATTCCGATGGTTGGAATTGTTTTAATTTTTGCTTTACAAAAAGGTTTCTTTTCGAAAATACTTCAACACAAAATTCTGGTTTATTTAGGTGAAATCAGTTTTGCGTTTTACATGATTCATATGATTGTGATAAAATATGGAAATCAATATTTACCTAAAATCAATGATTTTCAGAAAATTGGAATTTATTTTGTAATTGCTTTAATTTTAAGTGCATTAACGTTTGAATATTTTGAGAAACCCGTTGCGAAGTGGATCAAAAGTAAAGTGAAGTAGTAGCGAGTATTTCTAAAAAATTAAACATTTTTACATTAATAATTTCAATTATAAAATAAACGGTTAATTATTCATTAAAATAACTAGTAGCATTTAATAAATAATCGTTTAAATTATTCATTTTTACATAGATAAAAACTAACGAACGATAGTTAAATATTAACTTATTAATCATCTTATAAAAATTATTTCTATTAAATAATCTGTTATTAGGTTTTTTTTACAATTTCAATATATGAAGGGTATTCAAATTGTAAATTATTTGCATTTTGTATAATTTAACTCAAAATTAAAATACAAAACACTAATATGAAAAAAAATCAATTTAAGGCTTTATTACTTTTACCTTTTTTTACACTTCAAGTTTTACAAGCTCAGAATCACGAGCTAGAGATTAAAAACTATTTTCAAACAAATACAAAAAGTTCAAAATCTTTTAATCAATCGAATGACTTTAAAATCATTAATGTTGATCCTTCAAAATCTCTCAAAGGAGATGTTGTAATTGTACAACAAAAAATAGATGGAATTCCAGTATTTAATCGTTCTGCAACTTTTTTGATTACAGGAAACAAAATTGACCATGTTACAGATGGTTTTGATTATAACATTTCTAAGATAAATGCAAAATCACAAAAAGAAATAATTAATGAAAAGAATGCTTTTTTATCTTTTGCTAATTCAATCCAATTAAAAAATGCTTCTTCATATTCTTTAGATAAAGAAAGTTCGAAAATAAATGAAAAAAGATCATTGATTCCTAATAAAGTGGATTATGTCTTATCAGAATTTATATATTTTATATCCAAAGATGAAGCAAAACTAGCTTATAAATTTGTCTTTAGAGATAAAAACTCTGGAAATGGTTGGTTGGCTATTGTGGATGCTATAACATCCGAAGTTTTATTAAAAACAATCACTACTATTAATGATCATTTCCATGAAAATGATTCTTTTCTTTCACAAAATTACAACACTCCTGATACTAAAAAAACTGTTGCTTATCCTTTAATTGATAAATCTATTAAAGTTGAAAATTTTGCTTCAGGTGCGAAGTATAATATCTTTAAGCTCCCAGTTGAAGCACCTAC
The DNA here is from genome assembly GCF_030324345.1 of Empedobacter sp. R750. NCBI lineage: Bacteria > Pseudomonadati > Bacteroidota > Flavobacteriia > Flavobacteriales > Weeksellaceae > Empedobacter > Empedobacter sp. R750. Next base: position 40,904 of record NZ_JACAGF010000011.1, read on the forward strand.
TTTTGGAAATAGAACAATTATTAATGATCCTATTAATGATACTTACGCACCATTAGGATGGAACAACACAAACAACCCTGATTTAGATTTTTTTAAAGAATATTCTTTTGGAAACAATACAATGGTATATTCTGATGAAAATAACTTAAATGTTCTTGCTGATTTAAATCAATTAGTATATGCTCCTGAACAAAATTTCGATTTTCAACTAGATATAACAAAAGATGTTGATACATATCGTGATGCATCACTTGCAAATCTCTTCTATATGAATAATGCAATTCATGATATTTCCTATCAATTTGGTTTTACTGAAACTGCAAGAAATTTTCAATATACCAATCTTGATAGAGGAGGTGTAGGAGATGATTATGTAATTGCTGAAGGCAGAGATGGTGGAGCATATGATAATGCTAACTTTTTACCTTTATCTGAGGGATATCCTCCTGTAATGCAAATGTATTTATGGTCACCAAAATTTTATAATGGAATAAAAGTAAATTCACCTGAATCTCTAGCTAACTTTTCCGCAAATACAAAATATCCTGTTGATGTTCCAAAATTTCCTTTAGAAGGAATTACGGGAGATTTAGTTGTAAGTATTCCAGAAAATGGCTGTACTCCTTTTAATAATAATGATGAAATAAAAAACAAAATTGTTCTAATAAAAAGAGGAGATTGTAGTTTTCAAGAAAAATATATCAATGCAGGTAATGCATCAGCAAAAGCAATTATATATTATAATGCAACAGATGAACAGCAAATTGGATCATATAATTCAGGAGTTTTAATGTCTCTACTTCTCAACCTGATGGGAGTCTTGATAATGGTATTATTGCTCATGAATATGCTCATGGGATTTCAAATCGATTAACTAGCATAGGCGAACATTGTTTATTATCTACCGAATCTAATGAACAAATGGGAGAAGGTTGGTCAGATTATATTGCTTTAATGTTAACTTTAAAGCCTACAGATAATGCTTCTATTGCAAGAGGAATGGGAACTTATGCTTTAAATGAAGATACGAATGGCCTAGGAATTCGTCCAGCTAAATATTCTCCAGATTTCAAAATTAATGATTATACTTATGGTAGAACAAATGGTATGGAAATTGCATCATTTTTATTCGGAATTTCAATTGGTACTTCTCCTGATGTACATTCTATAGGTTTTGTTTGGAATACAATGCTATGGGATTTAACTTGGAAATATGTTGAAAAATATGGATATAATTACGATGTTACAGCAGATAAAAATAGTGGAACTGCTAGAGCATTACAACTTATAATCGATGGGATGAAGTTACAAAAATGTAATCCTTCATTTGTTGATGGTAGAGACGCTATTTTAGCAGCTGACGAAAAACAAACAGGTGGAGAAAACAAATGTATGATTTGGAATGTATTTTCGAAAAGAGGGTTAGGTGTTAAAGCAGACCCAGGAGGATTAAATGGTTTATGGTATGAACAAGATAAACCTAATCCAGATCTTTATGATCAAGTTGAAGATTTTACTGTACCAAAAGAATGTGAACTTTCTACAACAGATATTAACACGACTAAAACTGTAAATATATCACCAAATCCTGCTAAAGACGAAGTGTATATTACTGCTAAGAATTTAAATGGTAATTATCAGGTAAAAATTTACAACATGACTGGTTCATTAGTAAAAGATGTTAGTTACAATCCTTCTTATCAGAAATCTATAAACGTTTCGAATTTAACAAATGGTGTTTATGTGATTAAAATTGAAGGTGAAAAAATTAATCATTCTCAAAAATTAATCATTAAAAAATAATTAATTTATATTATAAAATAAAAGGCTGTCTTACGACAGCCTTTTATTTTTTTAATCGCTTTATATTTTAAACAGTATGATATTTAAAACTTTGTTCATTTTTAATTGTTTTCACTGATGCGTAAATCAACTCGATGACATTTTTTACATCAGCTTGATGAACCATTTCAACAGTTGTGTGCATATAACGCAACGGCAACGAAATTAAAGCCGAAGGTACTCCACCATTACTATATGCAAAAGCATCTGTATCCGTTCCTGTTACACGAGAACTAGCCGCACGCTGAAAAGGAATATTATTTTTCTCAGCTGCATCAATAATTAATTCGCGTACATTATTTTGTACCGCTGGCGCATAATAAACAACTGGGCCATCACCACATTTTTGCTCCCCTTCTTTCGATTTCGTAATCATTGGAGTTGTAGTATCGTGTGTAACATCCGTAATAATTGCTACATTTGGTTTGATTGTTTGCGTAATCATTTCCGCACCACGCAATCCTACTTCTTCCTGAACCGCATTTACAACGTATAAACCAAAATCTAATTGATCTTTATTTTCTGCCAATTTACGCGCAACCTCAGCAATCATAAACCCTCCCATTCTATTGTCTATCGCACGACAAACAAAATAACGATCATTCAACGTAAAAAATTCATCTGGATAAGTAATCACACAACCAACATGAATTCCAAGTTCTAAAACTTCTTCTTTCGATGTACAACCTGTATCAATCCAAATTTTATCTGGAGTTGGCGCTTCGTCTTTTCCTGCTTGACGCAAATGAATAGCTGGCCAACCAAAAACTCCTTTTACAATTCCTTTTTTAGTATGAATATTTACGACTTTAGAAGGCGCAATCATATGATCTGATCCTCCGTTACGAATCACATAAATCAACCCATCTTCCGAAATATAATTCACAAACCACGAAATTTCATCAGCATGCGCTTCAATCACAACTTTATACTTCGCTTCAGGATTAATCACTCCATAAGCAGATCCGTAATTATCAGTTTTTACCTCATCTACATATGGTTTGATATAATCCATCCAAACTTTTTGTCCTTCACTTTCAAAACCTGTAGGTGAAGCTGTATTTAAATATTTTGTCAAAAAATCCAAAGATTGTTGATCAAACAAATTATTTGTACTCATTTTAGTTTATTTATCTAACAAATGTACTAATTTTAGGAACAATTTTTGAACTAATTCTGATATGAAATTTTATATCTATCATATAACTGTACTACTTACTTTTATTGGATTATCTAATGTTAATGCTCAAATTTTTGGGTTAGATTTAGGGGGAAAAAATCCTTCTCAAGAAATTAAAAATGATTCAATTAATTTAGATGAATTTGCGTTTAATCCTTTAGACACAATACATCTTAATGAAATGAATAGTTATTCGGTTCATTTAAAAACTGATTTAGAAAAAAAATATTATTTATGGCTAAGAAAGCGCGTTCGCGATGTTTGGCCTTATGTGAGAACTGCTGTTAGAGAATATAATTATGTATCGGATACGATTCAAACTATGGATAAAAGACGAGACAAAAAACGTTTTATTAAATCTCGTCAAAAGGATTTGGCTGATCAATTTGAAAATCAATTAAAAAATATGTCTAGTTCTCGTGGACAAATTCTTACTAAATTAATCTACAAAGAAACCGATAAAACAACATATGATATTATAAAAGAATTACGCGGCGGATTGAATGCTTTTCTTTATCAAGCAGCAAGTGGCGCATTTAATATTGATCTGAAACAAACTTATGATCCGAAGCGAACACGAGAAGATTTGTATATTGCGGTTATTCTTCAACGAGATTTTGCAGACGGAACGTTAAAACCTGTCGACGAAGATTAATTTATCTTTCATACTACCAATTATAATAATATTCTGATTTTTTATTATATTTGATTTAATAAAGGGAAAAACGTGGGAAACAATATAAAAAGAATTGGTGTATTAACCTCTGGAGGTGATGCGCCTGGAATGAATGCGGCCTTACGTGCCGTTGTAAGAGCATGTAAGTACTACGATATCAAATCAGTAGGAATCCGTCAAGGTTACGAAGGTTTGATTAACAATGATATGATTGAACTTGGACCTCGTTCGGTAAAAAACATTATCAATCAAGGTGGTACAATTCTTAAAACAGCTCGTTCATTAGAATTCAAAACTGCAGAAGGTCGTCAAAAAGCATACGATCATCTAAAACAAAATAATATCGATGCTTTAGTTGTAATTGGTGGAGATGGTTCTTTTACAGGAGCAAATATCTTTCATCAAGAGTTTGGTGTTCCATTTATTGGAATTCCAGGAACAATTGACAATGATATTTTTGGAACAGATTTTACAATTGGATATGATACAGCTTTGAATACTGTCATTGATGCAATTGATAAATTAAGAGATACAGCAACTTCACATGATCGTGTGTTTTTTGTAGAAGTTATGGGACGTGATGCAGGTTTTATTGCTTTAAATAGTGGAATTGCTTCAGGTGCGCAAGATATTTTGATTCCAGAACAGCGTGATAGCGTCGAAGAATTATGTTCTTCTTTGGAACGTTCAGAAAAATCTGGAAAAAAATCAAGCATCGTTGTAGTTGCTGAAGGTGAAAAATTAGGTGGAGTTTTTGAATTAGCAAAACAAGTTCAAAATCGTCATCCAGAATATGATATTCGTGTAACAGTTTTAGGACACATTCAGCGTGGTGGTTCTCCATCTTGTCACGATCGCGTTTTAGCAAGTCGTTTAGGAATTGCTGCTGTAGAAGGTTTGTTGGAAGGTAAAACTAATCTTATGGCTGGAATTCGTTCTAACAAAATTGTTTTTACAGCGATTGATGAAGCCATCAAAAAACACAATGAGATTGACGAAGAGTTAATCAAAGTAGCTAATATTTTAGCGATATAAACATTTAATATAAAGGGAAATTATATATACTATGTCAAAAATTAAAATTGGAATCAACGGATTCGGAAGAATTGGTAGCCTTGTTTTCGGGGTTGCTATTGAGAGAAACGATATTGAAATCGTAGGTATTAACGATTTAGTAGACGTTGATTATTTAGCTTATATGCTAAAGTATGATTCAGTTCATGGAAAATTTAACGGAGAAGTTAAAGTAGAAAACGGAAACTTAATTGTTAATGGACAAACCATTCGCGTTACAGCAGAAAGAGACCCAGCAAACTTGAAATGGGACGAAGTTGGAGCTGATATCGTAATCGAAGCAACAGGTTTATTCTTAACAAAAGAAACTGCAGGAAAACACATCGAAGCTGGAGCGAAAAAAGTTGTTTTAACAGGTCCTTCTAAAGATGATACTCCAATGTTTGTAATGGGTGTTAACCACGAATCTGTAACAGCAGAAGATACAATCGTTTCTAACGCTTCATGTACAACAAACTGTTTAGCGCCATTAGCGAAAGTAATTCACGAAAATTTCGGAATTGTAGAAGCTTTAATGACAACAGTTCACGCAACTACTGCAACTCAAAAAACAGTTGACGGACCATCAATGAAAGACTGGAGAGGTGGACGTAGCGCAATGGTAAACATCATTCCATCATCTACAGGTGCTGCAAAAGCAGTTGGAAAAGTAATTCCAGAATTGAACGGAAAATTAACAGGAATGTCTTTCCGTGTACCAACAGTTGACGTTTCTGTAGTTGATTTAACAGTTAAATTAGCAAAAGAAACAAACTACGACGAAATCAAAAAAGTAATGCGTGAAGCTGCTGAAGGAGATTTAAAAGGAATTGTAGGATACACAGAAGATGCTGTTGTATCTCAAGATTTCGTAGGTGATACAAGAACATCTATTTTCGATGCAGAAGCTGGTATCATGTTAAATCCTACTTTCGTTAAGTTAGTTGCTTGGTATGACAACGAAATTGGTTACTCAAACAAAGTAGTTGATTTAGTTCAACACATCGCAAAGATTTAATCCTAGATTAAAAAAATAGTTTATTTTAGAAAGTCTTCTCAAATTGAGAAGACTTTTTTACAATAAATTAATATTGTGGACTAATATTTGATTTTAATTTTTTAAACTACTTACATGAAAAAAGAATTACAAACTTTAGGTCCAAAAAAATCAACCATAGATAAAATTTTATCCTTCTCTAAATCTTTATCAAATGTTAAAATACAAAAAATGAGTTCTAAGAATACAATTCATCTAAATTAATTCTATACAACTCTTATTTATAGCTTTATTAAATCAACAATAAAGCGAATACATTATTATACATAATAGCAAAAATTAACAATTATTTATTTTTTTAAGAAATTTTTAAAAAAAATTATGAATAATTATGTTAAAAAACTTGTAAGAATTTTTTGTTTACCTATATTTGAATAAACAAAAAAATACAGCCTATAGATTTAATTCTACTTTAAAAATTAACAATTGCTACTATGAACTATGAAGACGACTCTTTATTAATCCAAGATTATTTGAGAGGTAATGAAAATGCTTTAGAAACATTGATAGAGAAATACAAAGGAAGAATCTATAGTTTTATATACTCTAAAGTCTTAGATAAAGACGTCACTGAAGATATATTTCAGGACACTTTTATCAAAGTAATCCTTACATTAAAAGGTGGACGATATAACGAAGAAGGTAAATTTTTGCCTTGGGTTATGCGTATTGCTCACAATTTAACTATTGACTATTTTCGATCAAACAAAAGAATGCCTACGGTTAGCGAAACTGTTGGTTACAATGAAGAATATAATATTTTTGACTTTATTGGTATCAGTGATGAATGTTCTGAAACTAAAATCATTAAATCACAAATTGAAAATGATTTAAGAAATTTAGTCACTCAGTTACCAGAAGATCAAAGAGAGGTTTTAGAACTTAGAATATTTAAAGAATTAAGTTTTAAGGAAATTGCAGAAGAAACTGATGTTAGTATAAATACAGCATTAGGAAGAATGCGATATGCTATTATCAATCTTAGAAAAGTAATTGAAAATAATAACATTATTTTAACAGTTGATTAAAAAATAAACTTATCTTATTAGCGTTTTAAGTAAAATAAGTTTTTATGATTGAATTTTATTCTGAAAATCAAGAACCACAACAATTTACTATAATCAAAATATTATCTTTTTCAAAGTCAATTAAGTTTGTTAAATCAACGATATTACATGAGGATTATATCATTAATTTAAATTAATTTATCTTTAATAAAGATTAGAAAAGCCTAAAATGTTATACATTTTAGGCTTTTTATATATCTATAATTTGAAACAAAAAAAGACTACTTATAAAAGTAGTCTTTAATATTTATAGGAATTTTATTCTTCTTATTTCGCAACAAATGTTGACGCAATATTCAGTTCATCCATTTGTGTTTGATCAATTGGAGCTGGCGCATCAATCATGACATCACGACCTGAATTATTTTTAGGGAATGCAATGTAATCACGAATTGTTTCTGAACCATCTAAAATTGATACAAAACGGTCAAAACCAAATGCTAAACCTCCGTGAGGTGGCGCTCCGTATTTGAAAGCGTTCATTAAGAAACCAAATTGCGCTTCTGCTTGTTCTGGCGTAAATCCTAATAATTCGAACATTCTTGCTTGAACTTCTTTATCGAAAATACGAATAGAACCTCCACCGATTTCATTACCATTTAAAACTAAATCGTAAGCATTTGCACGAACTTCACCTGGATTAGTTGCAATTAATTCCATATCCTCTGGTTTTGGAGAAGTAAATGGATGGTGCATTGCGTGATATCTTTCAGATTCTTCGTCCCATTCTAATAATGGAAAATCGATAACCCATAATGGAGCAAAAACTTCTGGATTACGTAATCCTAAACGCTCTGCAATTTCCATACGTAAAGCCGATAATTGCGCACGAACTTTGTTTGTATTACCTGACATTACCAACATCAAATCACCTGGTTTTGCGTTCATACGCTCAGCCCAAGCTGCTAAATCTTCTTGTGAATAAAATTTATCTACAGAAGATTTAAATGTTCCGTCTTCGTTGTAACGTGCCCAAACAAGTCCAGTTGCCCCAATTTGTGGACGTTGAACCCATTCAATTAATTTATCAATTTCCTTACGTGTGTAAGCATTACAACCTTCGGCAGCAATACCAACAATTAATTCTTGTTCATCAAATATTTTGAAATCTTTTCCTTTCGCTAAGTCTGTAATTTCACCGAACTCCATTCCAAAACGGATATCTGGTTTATCATTTCCATAACGACGCATTGCTTCTGCAAATGTCATTCTTGGAAATTGATCAAATTCTAAACCTTTAAAAGTATGTAATAAATGTTTTGCTAAACCTTCGAAAACATTCATGATATCTTCTTGTTCAACAAATGACATTTCACAGTCAATTTGTGTAAACTCTGGTTGACGGTCTGCACGTAAATCTTCGTCACGGAAACATTTTACAATTTGAAAATAGCGGTCTAGACCCCCTACCATTAATAATTGTTTGAATGTTTGTGGTGATTGTGGTAATGCATAAAATTCACCTGGATTCATACGAGAAGGAACCACAAAATCACGTGCACCTTCTGGTGTAGATTTGATTAAAACTGGAGTTTCAACTTCTACAAATTCTTGTGCATCTAAATATTTACGAACTTCCTGCGCAACTTTAGAGCGGAAGATTAATTTTTCTTTTACTGGATTACGACGAATATCTAAATAACGATATTTCATACGGATATCTTCTCCACCATCTGTATTATCTTCGATTGTAAATGGAGGCAATGCAGATGCGTTCAAAATTGTAATGTTCTCTGCTAAGATTTCGATATCTCCTGTTGGAATGTTTGGATTTTTTGAAGCTCTTTCGATTACAGTTCCTGTAACTTGAATTACGAACTCACGTCCTAAATGACGAGCAGTTTCAAATAATTCTCTCGAAGAACGTTCTTCATCTAAGATGATTTGTGTGATTCCGTAGCGATCACGTAAATCGATCCACATCATAAAACCTTTGTCACGTAGCGTTGATACCCAACCGCTTAACGTTACTTTTTCATTAATGTTGGCTTGTGTTAATTCACCACAAGTATGAGTTCTAAACATTTGTCGTCAAATTTATAAGACAAAGGTAGAGTTTTGAGGTGAAATAAAGAAGTTATATAACTTTTTTGATGAAATAATTTTAAGAAAAAAGCGATTCAAAATTGAATCGCTTTTAGAACTATTATGAATTTTGATTTCTCAACTTACTATGTTTATAACCGTATGTAAAATAAATTGTCAAACCAATTGCGATCCAAATCAAGAAAATCATCCAGTTTTTCAATCCTAATTGTGCCATCATATAAAAACAACACAACATACCTGCAAGTGGAATAATAGATGTTCTTTTGAAAAATGTTCTAACTACCATAAAAACATAAATCATTAAGAATAAAACCATTGGAATTTTGTGTTTGAAAACATCCCATCCTTTTTCCATTTTCTTATCTTCATAAACTGGCAATTTGCTCAATGTAGATTTGTATTGTTCTGGTGATAGTTGAGTCAAATAATCATCCAAAAATTCAATTTCAGATCCTGTTAATTCATTAATTGTTGTATAAGAATCTTTTAGCTCTTTTGGCGTTAACGAACTTACAAAATGTTCAACTGGCATAGGTTGCGGCTTATTTGTAAAGAAATCAATCGAATCATCTTTAAACGTTGTTGCGCATAAAAATACAATCACCGCAGTTACAATAGGCATAATGTATTTTGCATTGATAAAAGGCGTTTTAAAATTTCCTCTTTTCGCATTAGGATCGGCATCCATACGAAGTACAGCCGCACAAACTAACACAAAAGCAAACAAAGTTCCGATAGAACAAGCGTCAACAACCAATTCCAAATCTGTAAATAAAATAGGAATACCTACTACAAATCCAGTAAAAATAGTTGCAAAAGAAGGTGTTTTAAATTTCGGGTGAATAGTAGAAAATTTCTTTGGTAATAAACCATCTCGAGACATTGTCATCCAAATACGAGGTTGCCCAATTTGAAAAACAATAAATACACTCGCCATCGCTACTACAGCCGAAAAAGCAATAATTCCTGCCAACCACTTTAAATCTTGAATTTTATCAAAAACATACGCCAAAGGATCTCCAACATTCAATTCAGAATAATGAACCATTCCCGTAATTACCAAAGCAATCAGCACATATAAAACAGTACAAATAATGATAGATGCAAAAATTCCGCGAGGCAAATCTCGCTTCGGATCTTTACATTCTTCCGCAGTTGTGCTAATCGCATCAAACCCTATATAAGCGTAGAAAACAGACGAAACTCCAGCCAAAACACCTCCTATTCCATTCGGTGCAAAAGGATTCCAGTTATCTGGATTCACATAAAAAGCACCAACCACAATTACCAAAAGCACCACTGCTAATTTTAACACAACCATTGCGTTACTTGCTTTTCTCGATTCATTAATACCGCGATAAACCAAAGCTGTAATCAAAAAAGTAATGATTAATGCAGGAATATCCACCACTAAATTAAATCCTAAATATGGTGCATCTTTGAAAGCTAAATATTTTGGGATTTCTTGTGCATAAGGCGAATTCGCAATTCCTTCTAATGTTTTACCTTTCGCTAACTCATTCGAAACAAATTCAAAACCTTCTCTTGCCGTAAAATAATCCATTGTCATCCATTCTGGCAGATGTAATCCCATTCCGGAGAGCAAGGTGGTAAAATAATCACTCCACGAAATTGCGAGCACAATATTCCCTATCGCATATTCCATAATCAATGCCCAACCAATTACCCAAGCAAATAATTCTCCAAATGCAACATAGCTATAGGTATACGCACTACCCGAAACAGGCACTAACGAAGCAAATTCTGCATAAGCAAAAGCTGTAAAACCACAGGCAATTGCTGTAAAAATAAAAAGGAAGATAACTGCTGGACCACCTTCAAAACTTGCTCGACCAATGGTACTAAAAATACCAGCTCCAACAATTGCGGCAATACCAAAACCTGTTAAATCTCGAACACCTAAGGTTCTTTTCATTGTAGACGTGTTCTTTGCAGACTCTGCTAAAATGGATTCGACAGATTTTTTTCTGAATAATTGTGACATAATTTATTTAAAAACGGGCAAATATAAAAAAGACAATCCCAAAATCGAATAGAATCCGTATAAATATTGGTTTTTTATTCAAATTTTCTTTTTTATTTTACTTGGTTAGATTAATTTTAAATTTAATTCAAAAAATTAACATGAAACAATTTTTATTTGCAATTGCTTTAGCTGCTACTTTAGTAAGTTGTGATTCTACAAAACCAATTTCTCAGGAGAAATATCAAAAGAGTCTTGTAAAATATACAGATAAAATTTCTGAAGCGGAATTAAAAAAACAGCTTTATATTATTGCTGCGCCTGATATGGAAGGTAGAAATGCTGGTACGGAAGGAGAAATAAAAGCGGGGAATTACATTTCAAATTATTACAAGGAATTAGGAATTAATGGTCCAAATAATAATTATTTCCAAATTATTCCTGCTGCTACTTTTAGTCGAGTAAAAGGTCAAATGAGAAATGTAATGGGATTCATCAAAGGTTCAGAAAAACCAGAAGAAATTGTAGTTATTTCTGCTCATTATGATCATGACGGAATCAAAGATGGAAAATTGTATCCTGGTGCTGATGATGATGGTTCTGGAACTGTTGCAGTAATGGAAATTGGTCGTATTTTCCGCGAAGCTGAGAAGAAAGGAATCCGTCCAAAACGTTCGGTTTTATTATTACATGTTTCTGGTGAAGAAAAAGGTTTATTAGGTTCTAAATATTATTCGGAGCATCCAATTTTTCCTTTAGCAAATACAATTGCAAATGTTAATATTGATATGATTGGGCGCGTAGATTATGAGCACAACGAAAAAACAAGAGATTTTGTGTATGTTATTGGATCTGAAATGTTGTCTTCTGACTTGCACAAAGCTGTTTTAGATGCAAACAATGGATTGGGAATTAATTTGGATATGCGTTATAACACGCCAGATGATCCAAATCGTTTTTATTATCGTTCGGATCACTACAACTTTGCAAAACATAATATTCCATCAGTTTTCTTCTTTAATGGAGTGCACGATGATTACCACAAACCAGGAGATACGCCAGATAAAATTGAATATGATTTATTGACGCGTCGTACAAAATTAGCTTTTAATACAATTTGGATTTTAGCAAATGCCGAAAATAGACCAGTTGTAGACAAAGAATCTCCAATGCCTTCGACAAGATAGTTATTGAGAATATAAAGTAAAAATCCCTTCAATTGAAGGGATTTTTTGCTTTATAGATTTTTCTTTCTGACGAAGATAAAATAATTCAACCCTAAAAATACAATAATATAAATAAGATTAACATAATCTAATCGTTCTAATGAAACAATTTGATTCATTAAATTATTTAGAGATTTAGGAGAACTTGAATATGGAATATACTCTGCTGCTTTCTTGCTACTTATAACACCACAAAAAACTGTCATAAAAAGTGAAAATCCTATTGGATAAATAAAGCTTCTAAAAAATAAACTTAATGCAAACTGTACCATACTTACAGCTAAGCTGCCAATCCAAAGTTTTAAAAATGTATAAAAAGCAATTTCTCTAAAATCAAAATTCTGAAAACCATAATTTGGCGCAATAAATTGCAACAAATATCCACTCAACAAAAAAAGTACATAAGCCAAAATCACCGAAAAACTTACTATAAGCAAGATATATAAAGCTTTTGCCAAATAAATTCTAGTATGTGAAATAGGTAATGTAAACAGCAACTTATAATTATTGTTTTTATACTCGACATCGCAACAAGAATGCACAAAAACAGCAATCAGAATTGGAAATAACAAATAAAAAAACTGGAAAACATATCGTCCTAATAGAATATACCAAGGATTACTTTCAAAAGGTTCTATTGGCGCCTCATATATCAAATAAAAAAACACCATAATTACAACTAAAACGGGTATAAATAAAACACCAAAAATTTCTTTATTTTTTGATAATTTATATTGTTCGGAAGCAAATGCTTTATAGAATGTATTAGTCATTTTTGGGTTGAATTAGGTTAATAAAAATTTGTTCTAAATTCGCTGTTTCAGACTGAATATCATATATTTCAATATTATTCAGAATTAGTGAAGTAATTTTTTGATGAAAATCTTTATCGTGTTCAATTTCTAAGTGAATGATATTATTTTCAGCCCTAACATTTTCTATAATTGTAGTCGCCTTCTCTGAATCGCTCACTTTTATCGCAACTTTACGAATAACATTTCCAAGTAATTCTTCTTTTTCGCCTTCGAAAATCATTTTTCCTCCTTCTATAATTCCGATATGTGTTGCAACTCGTTCCAATTCGCTCAAAATATGACTTGACAAGAAAATCGTTTTTCCTTCTTTATTCAATCTCAAAAATAATTCGCGCATTTCGTAAATTCCTTGTGCATCCAAACCATTTAGAGGTTCGTCCAAAATCAAAATCTCAGGATCATGAAAAATTGCAATCGCAATTCCTAATCGTTGTTTCATTCCCATCGATAAATCTGAGGTTTTATAATGTGCTGCATACAACAAATCAACCAATTCCAACACTTCACTTATTCGCTCCTCTCCTTTTTTATAAATTACATCCAAATATTTCAGGTTTTCATAAACCGTTAACTTTGTGTAATAACAAGGTGCTTCAATAAGACTTCCTGTCAATGCATAAATTTGATCGCATCTTGTTTGATGCTCAAATCATTCAAGAAAATATTATCATCTTTAGAATTCAATAAACCTAAAAGCAATTTTATCGTTGTCGATTTTCCTGCTCCATTTCGTCCCAAATAACCATAAATACTTCCTTTCGGAACATTAAGATTAACTTGATTTAATATTTGTTTTGATCCGAAACTAAAATTCAAATCTTTTATCTCTATACTTTTCATTATTTGTCTTCATTTAGTGGTGTTGGTACTTGATTCACATCGATGTAAAAAATTCCATCTACAAAATCACTCCATTTCGCTTTCACATTCATCCCTTGATCCAGCACAGAAAAATATTCTGTTTTGAGAATAGATTGACTCGAAATTTGACGAAAATCTAAAAAGAAATAAGGTTGATTGAGTTGATGAAACACATTTTCTATCGCGTACTTATTAGGCGTATTTGTAATTTGTTTCAATGGATTGTAAACTCCATACGAAGTAAACCCAATTGCATAGGATTGATTTTTGTATTTCTCTTTAATGTACTGCCCTAATGGTTTGAAATCGTTTGTATGATATTTTTTATAAGCATGCACATTTGCAGACCACACAATCACTTTCTGATTTGGATAAAGAGAATCTAATTGGTAAATTAAATTATTGGCCATCAAAGAATCGCGGAATTGCATACTTTTCATTGTTCCAGATTTATATTTCAAATTTTTCTGAATATCATTTTTAATATCATTCAGATATCTTGCATAAATGGTTGTTTCAGCAGTTCTTGGGAGTTTAGAAATTCGATATTTAATAGAATCTAATTCTTTAAGAAGTTGATTAATTTCATTTTTACTATAAGTTGCTTCAATATATTTTTTATGTCTAAAAATTGTAAGATTATCAATATTTTTATTAAAAAAAGGATAATCATATAAGGATATATTTTGATTAGCTAAAAACTCTCTAAGTAATTTTATTCTTCTTAAATAACCTTTATTTAAAATTTCAGTTAGTAAATCACCAGAGTATTGAATATCAAAACCTCCTAACGTAATTGGATTTTTTGTTTTCTTCGATTGTAAATAGTAAGCGTTTAATGAACGTGTTTCCTTATTCTCCCACCAAAAATTAAACATACCCAAACCAGCAATAGAGTCTTTTCCAATACCTAAAGTACCTTTTTCCATTTCCTCATTTGTTACCCACATATCATATTGTCCAGCTTCGTACAACACAACATTATAGTCTAAGTTTTCGTGAAAATATTTTATCAAACGAGCTTTTGCCTTAAAAGTTTGCCCATCTTGATGAACACTTTCTCCAAGAAAAACAATACGATTATCTTTCAAAACTGTTTTAAGAAATTCTAAATCCTGAGTGTTTTTTTCGCTCATCTCAATAGAATTTATTGGATGTTTATATTGATTTGTTTCAGCAATTATCTTTTCCGTGTCATCATTGAGAGTTATCTTGAAAACAAAAACATTCAACAATACTGCACTGAGTAAAGTCAAAATTGTAAATAGTGTTAATTTCTTCATGAATGATTAGTGTTATCTAAAAATAGTATTTTTCGTATTACATCACGTTTTTATTTCACATTTATAATAATATGATTCATAAAAGACTAAAAAGGTTGGTTGAGTATCAAAAAAATTTAAAACTTCTTTAATAAAACTATATTGTCGCAATTCCGTAACTTTGAGGAACAATAAAAAAACAAACAATGAATAACGATATTCTTAATTTGGAACCAAAAGCAATCTGGAAAAACTTTTCAGCATTGAACTCAGTTCCAAGACCTTCTAAAAAAGAAGAAAAAGTTCGTCAGTTTATCATCAAATTTGGTGAAGACTTAGGTTTACCTGTCGAAACAGACGAAGTAGGAAATGTTTTGATCAAAAAAGCTGCGTATCCAGGAATGGAAGACCGTAAAAAAGTGGTGATGCAATCGCATTTGGATATGGTTTGTCAAAAAAATAATGATGTTACATTCGATTTTGAGACACAAGGAATTGAAATGTTGATTGAAGATGGAAAATTTGTTACGGCAAATGGAACAACTTTAGGTGCAGATAACGGAATTGGCGTTGCAACAATTATGTCAATTTTAGAATCGAAAGATATTCCTCATCCAGCTATTGAAGCTTTCTTTACAATTGACGAAGAAACTGGAATGACTGGTGCTTTAGGTTTGAAAGCAGGATTTTTATCTGGAAAAATTTTGTTGAATTTAGATACAGAAGAAGATGACGAATTAGACATTGGTTGCGCTGGTGGTGTTGATGTTACGGCTACAAAAACTTACACGGCAGAAGCTACTAACGGAACTGCTTTTACCTTAACATTAAAAGGTTTGAATGGTGGACACTCTGGAATGCAAATTCACGAAGGTCTAGGAAATTCTAACAAATTGATTGCTCGTTTATTAAATGCTGCAACTGAATTTGGCTTACAAATCGCGCATATGGAAGGTGGAAGTTTACGCAACGCTATTCCTCGCGAATCTTGGGCTAACATTGTAATTCCTTCTGACAAAGTAGATGCTTTCAAAACGTCTTACGAAACTTTACGCGCAGAAATTATTGAAGAATACGAAACGAAAGAACCTAAAATGGTAATTACATTAGAACCAACTGATGCTACTGATGCAATGTCAGCACAAGATTCTAAAGTTTTTGTTCAAACAATTATGGCAGCTTTCAATGGTGTTTACAGAATGAGTCCAGATGTTGAAGGTTTAGTAGAAACGTCTAATAATGTAGCTCGCGTAGAAGTTATTGACGGAAACGCTCGTATTTTATGTTTAACACGTTCTTCTATAGAATCAGGTAAAGAAGCATTAGCGCAAACATTAAGAGCTGGATTCGAATTAGGTGGTTTTGAGGTTAAATTCTCAGGATCTTACCCTGGTTGGAAAGCAAATACTCATTCAGAAATTTTAGAATTGATGAAAGGTATTTATGTTTCAAAATTCGGAGAAGAACCAAAAGTTGTAGCATGTCACGCTGGTCTAGAATGTGGAATTATTGGAACAAATTATCCTGGTTTGGATATGATTTCTTTCGGTCCAAATATCTCTGGCGCTCACTCTCCTGACGAAAAAGTAGAAATTGCTTCAGTTCAAAAATTCTGGGATTATTTATTAGATATTTTAAAAGATATTCCAAACGATGGTCCAGTTGATTACAGCTGTGCAAATTCAAAAAATATATAATTTAAGCTGAAAACTTAATCTAAAGACCACTTTTGCAAGTGGTCTTTTTTTTTACATATTTTAATCTTAATTTTAGTTATTATTAATCATAATTAAATGTCATCAAATCGATATCCTCAACGCATTGTTTGCTTAACCGAAGAAGGAACCGAAATTCTGTATAATATTAACGAACAACATCGTTTAGTAGGAATTAGTGGATTTACATATCGTCCGCCACAAGCACGAAAAGAAAAACCTAAAGTTTCGACTTTTTTAGATGCAAAATTTGAAGATATTATCAATTTGAAGCCAGATTTGGTTGTAGGATATTCGGATTTACAAGCTGATATTGCAGCAGAATTAATTAGAAGAGGAATTAATGTTTTTATTTTTAATCATCGAACAGTTCACGAAATTTTAAATATGATTTTGCAATTTACTTCATTGATTGGTTGCCAAGAAAAAGGATTAAAATTGATCAAATCTTACGAAAAGAAACTTGAAGAAGTAAAACAACAAGCTGCTCTCCTTCCCTATCATCCAACTGTTTTTTTTGAAGAATGGGACGAACCAATTATTTCGGGAAGTGCTTGGGTAAATGATTTGATAGAAATTGCTGGTGGAAAATTAGCTTTTCCAGAACTCAAAAATAAAGCTTTGGCAAAAGATAGAATTTTGTTAGACGAACAAGTAATTGAACGAAATCCAGAAATTATTATCGGTTCTTGGTGTGGTAAAATATTCAAACCCAAAAAGGTAAAACAACGAATTGGCTTCGAAAATGTAAAAGCAGTTCAACAAAATCATCTGTACGAAATAAAATCTGAACTGATTTTACAACCTGGTCCTGCTGCTTTAACCGATGGTTTGGATAAAATTGTGGAGATTATAAAAAGTTATACGTTTTAGGTAGTAAATTTTAAGTAGAAAAAATAAATTATGGATGCAGATTTTTTAATTTTATATAGTAATATAATAATATTACTACACTTTATATTTGATATTCTTCTATTAATTAGCGCATTTATTGCAAACAGAAAAAAAATAATTTTTAGTAATTATCTAATTTTCATTACCATTTCTATTTTACTATTATCAATAATAAGATTAGCTATAAAAAACTATCTTAGCGTTTCAATTTATGAGCTAAATATAGTTACAACTATTCTCGAAAAACTTTTATACATAGCATTCGGAGTTATCTTAATTCTTGGAGTTTATAAATTAAAAATCAATAAAGAAGAATAAAAAAATCCCGCTTTCAGCGGGATTTAAATTATTGTATAATATTGACTTCTCGAACCAATGTTACGCCATATTTGGTTTTCACATCTTCTATAATTCGTTCAGATAAATCATATATTTCACGTCCAGTTGCATTGCCATAATTCACCAAAACCAAAGCTTGTTTATCGTGAACTCCCGCATCTCCAAAACGTTTTCCTTTCCAACCTGCATGTTCTATCAACCAACCTGCGGCTAATTTCACTCCTGAATCAGTTTTGTAATGAGAAATTTCTGGGTGAAGTTTTTCAATTTCAGCAAATTCTTCATTCGAAATGACAGGGTTTTTAAAGAAACTCCCCGAATTCCCAATCTGCGAAGGATCTGGTAATTTACTTTGACGAATTTTGATTACAGCTGCACTAATTTCTTGAATCGTTGGATCAAAAATTTGCTCCTTTTCCAATTCAGATTTTATTGCACCATATTCAACATGAAGTTTATGACTTTTCTTCGTCAACTTAAATGTAACCGCTACCAAAACATATTGTCCTCTCAATTCGTTTTTGAAAACAGATTCGCGGTAACCAAAATGACATTCTTCATTTGTAAAAGTACGCTCATCACCCGTTTCCAAAACTAATGTTTGAACTTCTTCTATATAATCCTTGACCTCAACGCCATAGGCACCAATATTTTGCATCGGCGCAGTACCAACATTTCCAGGAATCAACGAAAGATTTTCTAATCCTCCGAAATCATTTTGCAACGTCCATTCAACAAAATTGTGCCAATTCTCGCTCCCTTGCGCTTTTACGTACACAAAATCATCATCTTCGTTGATAATTTCGATTCCTTTCAAATTTAATTTTAACACAATTCCTGGAAAATCGTCTACAAAAAGCATATTACTTCCTCCACCAATAAATAAGATCGGTAAATCTTTTTGACGACGAAAAACCAAAACTTTTCGCAAATCTTGAATAGTCGCAACATCTGCAAAATATTTTGCCTTTGCCTCTATTCCGAATGTGTTATATAATTTTAATGAATAATTTTCGATGATTTCCATCTTCGTATTTTTCTTATGATCTAATTGTTCCTGGATATTGTTCTAAAGCTTCTTTCAAGATTTCGACAGAACGAACCAAATCTTCTTCTTTCAAAACATAAGCCAAACGAACTTCTTGAATTCCTGAATTTGGAGTTGAATAAAATCCTGCTCCTGGCGCCAACATTACTGTTTCTCCGTTTGACGAGAAAGATTCTAATAACCAAATAGCAAATTTCTCTGCGCTATCAACTGGTAACTGAATCATACAATAGAAAGCTCCTTTTGGATTTGGACAAACCACACCCGGAATTTGCTGTAAACCTGTAACTAATGTATTGCGACGTTTTAAATATTCTGTACGACAATCTTCGAAATAAGTTCCAACATTTCTGTGGGCTAAAGTTGCAATGTATTGAGAAATTTCAACAGGACTTAAACGCGCTTGTGCATATAACATTGCAGCTTTTAAGAATTTCTCGTTACGTGTAATCAAAGCTCCAGAACGTGCACCACATAAAGAAAAACGTTTCGATTCTGAATCAATTACAATTGCATTATCTTTCAGTTCTGGGAAACTTAAAACAGATGTAAATTCTTCTTCAGTATATAAATATTCTGCATAAACCTCATCCGCAATTAAATAGATACCATGCTCTAAAACTAAATCTTTCAATTGATTTAACTCTTCTTTAGAATACACATATCCAGTTGGATTTCCAGGATTACAAATTAAAATTGCACGTGTTTTATCCGTAATTTTTTTCGCAAATTCTTCTATTGCAGGTAAAGCAAAATTATTTTCTATTGAAGATGGAACAGGAACAATATTTACATCATTTTCACATGTAAATCCATTGTAATTTGCATAAAAAGGTTCTGGAATAATGATTTCGTCACCTGGATTTCCAATAATTCCGAAAATAAATAATAAAGCTTCTGAACCTCCTAAAGTTGCAATAAAATTTTCTGGCGTTAAATCAATTCCACGATTTGTAAAATAATCTGCCAAAGCCTGACGATATTCCAACGTTCCTTCTGAGTGCGTATAAGAAATAATGTTTGAAGGGAAATTTTTCAATCCTTCTAAAACAGCTTTTGGCGACTCAATATCAGGTTGTCCAATATTTAAGTGATAAACTTTCGTACCTCTTTTTTTCGCTGCATCTGCGTATGGCACCAACTTTCTGATTGGAGAAGCTGGCATATTTTGTGATTTTTCAGATAATATTAACATTTATTGTAATTTTTTAAATTTGATTTGAATTCTTTGGTATTGTTTTTGTAATTTTAAAGTGTAAATATAAAAAACGTTTAATCTCAAAAAAAACTTTATTATGAGTAAATTAAATAATGCAACTAAATTATTAGCAGGTTTAGCAATCGGAACAGCAATCGGAGCAGTAGTAGGTTTATTATATGCACCAGAATCAGGGAAAGACACTCGCAAAAAATTAAAAAAAGAAGCTGACAAATACAAAAAAGAGTTAGACAAATACGCGAATGATTTTTCTGATAAAGCTAAAAAAACTAAAAAAGAATTAGAAGCTAAATTAGACGAAGTAAAATCAAAATTAGCTGAGCAAAAAGACGAGTTTGTTTCTAAAGCAAAAGAAGCTGGAAAAGATTTAAAATCTAAAGCAAACCAAACAAAAGAAGATTTAAAAGACGAGTTTCAAGAAAACGTAGGAGTTTAATTTCTTCGAAACACAACATTCCTTAAAATTTATAATTAACTTTGTCTGAAATAAATCAATTTTATGTTTAATGAACTAAAAGTTTATATTAATAATAGAATAACTTTAGCTAAATATGATCTCGTAGATTCGCTGAGCAACATGCTGGCGAGCGGTATTTATGTATTAATTATTGCCGTATTTTCTTTGTTTCTATTATTATTAGGAAGTTTAGCATTAGGATTTATTTTGGGAGGTTATTTTAATGATACAGGATTAGGTTTTCTTGCTGTAACTGGAATTTATTTCTTGATGATGGTACTTTCTATTTTATTTAGAAAGAAATTAAAACTTTTCTTGACAAATATTGCCGTAGAAAACGCTATGGAAGCTATGTCTAACCACGATGATGATGACGAAGACGACGATGAAGAATAAAGAACAAATATCTGCGATAAAAAATTTAGACGATTTGCGAATGGCAAAGCGTAAACTAAAATTGCAAATGAAAGTTGCCGAAAATAAGCATGATAATTCATTTGTAAACAAAGCAGTAAGTCTTGTAACAAATTTAAAATCTGATACAAGTTTCACTTCTTCTAAAGTTGAAAGTGCATTAAATTGGGCTGGAGATAAAGCTTCAAAAAAATATCCAATGAAAGGGATTACAAAAATTGTAATTTCTGGATTGATTATGATAGCGGTTCCAATCATTACGAGTAAAATTCAGGAATACATTGAAGAAAAATTATAAAATTATTTGATAATACAAAAACCACTTCGTTTGAAGTGGTTTTTTTGTGTGTTAATTTTAAGCTCGACTAATATTTTTCGTGAAAATATTCGTTTGGTATAATCGTTTTATTCTTTTTATCTACAGCTTCTTGGTTTCGCAATTCTACTCGACGTATTTTTCCTGAAATTGTTTTTGGCAAACTCTCCACAAACTGCACAATACGCGGAATTTTATAACGTGCCAAATGCTCTTCTGTATATCTAAAAATATCTTTCGCTAATTCTTCCGACGCATCATGTCCAGGCGCTAAAATAACAAAAGCTTTTACAGCATTACTGCGTAAATCGTGCGGACTTGCCACAACAGCAGCTTCCATAATGGCATCATGTTCCAACAAAGCGCTTTCTACTTCGAATGGTCCTACACGAAAATCAGACGCTTTTATCACATCATCATCACGTCCAACAAACCAAACATAACCATCTTCGTCCTTATAAGCTTTGTCTCCAGTATAATATAATCCATGCTTGAAAACTTTCGCCATTTTATCTTTCTGAATCAAATAAGTTTTGAAAATTCCGTTGATGGTTTCTTCATTATGCACAACACAAATATTTCCTTCTTCGCAATCTTGCACAATATTTCCATCATCATCTGCAATCACAATATCATACAAAAATGCAGGTTTACCCATCGATCCGTATTTAATCTTCTCATTTGGCAAATTCGCTATCATCGCAGTAGACTCTGATTGTCCGTAACCATCACGAATCGTAATTCCTGTACCTTCTTTCCAGACATCAATAATTTCGGGATTAAGAGGTTCACCAGCTGCAACACATTGACGAAGTTTGAAATCATAACTTTTCAAATCTTCTAAAATTAATACACGCAAAGCTGTTGGTGGCGCACAAAAAGTTGTTACACCCAAATCTTGAATGGTTTGTAATTGTTCTTTCGGAACAAATTTATCTGCATGATACCCCAAAATTGTCGCACCCATATTCCACGGAGCAAAGAAACTACTCCAAAAGAATTTCGCCCAACCTGGTTGAGAAATATTGTAATGCAAATCGCCTTTTTTCATTCCAACCCAAGAAGAAGTCGTGAAACCTCCAAGCGGATAAGTATAATGCGTGTGCACCACTACTTTCGGCATTCCTGTCGTTCCTGAGGTAAAGAAGTAGAATAAATCGTCATCAGGTTTTGTATCAGCAGCCTCAGCTTGCGTAGATTCTTTCCATAACTCATTGATATTTGTCCAACCTTCTCGTTCGCCTTCTGTGATTAATTTTACCTTAATCTTTTTATCAAATTTTGCTTCTGCTTCATCTATTTTTGATGCATTTGCTTGATCTGCTAAAGCAACTTCTGGAAAAGAAGATTCGAATCTAAAGGTTAAATCTCTTGCTTCTAAGGTTGTTGCGGCTGGAATAATAATTAATCCACCTTTGATAGATGCCAAATAACCAATCCAAGTAATCGGTAATAATGGAACTTGAGAAAACATTTTGTCTCCTTGTTTAATTCCTTTGTTTCTTAAATAGTTTAAGAATTGATTGTATTTATCAGCTAAATCCTGAAAAGTATAATCTTCTCGTTGATCATTATACTTCCAAATTAAACCTTTTTGTGTTCCTAATTGAGCTACATTGTAAGGTTCGAAAATATCCTTTACCCAATTGAATTTCTCTGGTTTAAAAATTTTAATTTCTTTTAATTGCGCATAATTCTCTTCTTCGATGGATAATCGAATAGAGTTAAACAATTCTTGTACTGTCATTTATTTGTGGTTTTGAATAAATATAGAAAAATTATTTATTCAAACAGAAGTTTTATGAATAAAAAAAGGATGATTTAATAAAATCATCCTTTTTGTTATTATTTGTTGAGAATATATTAATCTCTACCTCTTCTTGAGTTTCCTGTTCTGTTACGGTCTCCACCGCGGTAACCACCACGATCTCCACTTCTTGAATCTCTTGAGTCACGGTCACGATCTCCTCCACGGAATCCACCTCTGTCTCCTCCGCGATCACGATCTCCACCACGATAACCTCCACTTCTTTCGCGGTCATTATCACGACGACTATTGAAACCACGTCCGCGAGAATCTCCTCCTCTATCATTACGACGACGATCTCCTCCACGACGCTCACCATCACCACGTCTTGGTTCTGGTTTAGAGATTTGAACATCTAAATCTACACCATCACGTTGTGCATCTTTGAAAGATTCTAACACTAATGATTCGAATTGTGTATCAACTTCGAAGAAAGAGAAATTACGTAAAATTTCAATTTTTCCGATTTCGATGTTACGGTTACGAGTTTGCTCGTTGATTAAACCAATTAAGTTTGGAACACGTAAGTTGTGTTTTTGACCAATATTGATAAAGAAACGAGAGAAATCACGACCTCCACGGCGGTTAGAAGAACGATCTCCTCTATCACCACGATCTCCTTCAGAAGAAATATCTTTCGTGTTTTTGTAATATTCTAAGAAAGAATTGAACTCAACTGTCATGAAACGTTTTAATAAATCGTCACGATCTAAGTTTGCCAATTTTTCGTTTACAGTTTCCATGTAAGGCTCGATTAATTCTTCATCAACCTCGATGTTTTCGATTTTATCGATTAAAGAAATTAAACGTTTTTCACAGATTTCTGCTCCAGTTGGTACGTTTTTAGGCTCAATTTTAGAAGCAATTAATTTTTCTAAATCTCTAATTTTACGCGCTTCACGTCCTCCTGAGATAATGATAGAAATCCCTTTGTTACCCGCACGTCCTGTACGTCCTGAACGGTGTACATAAACTTCAGGATCATCTGGTAAATTGAAGTTGATTACGTGAGTCAACTCATTTACGTCGATACCACGAGCAGCAACGTCTGTTGCAACAAGGATTTGAATGTTTTGGTTACGGAATTTTTCCATCACGTGATCACGTTGTGATTGTGATAAATCTCCGTGTAATGCGTCTGCATTGTAACCATCTTGCATCAATTTATCTGCTACATCTTTCGCTTCGCGACGAGTTCTACAGAAAACGATACCATAAATATTTGGGTAATAATCGGCCAAACGTTTTAAAGCTAAGTAACGATCAGAAGAACGTACTAAGTAAACGTGGTGCTCGATATTTTTTGATGCAGTATTTACTTTACTTACAGCAATCTCAACTGGATTGTGCATATATTCTGAAGCGATACGACGAACCTCAGAAGGCATTGTAGCTGAGAATAATAAAGTTTGTTTTTCTTCTGGAGTTGTTTCTAAGATAGAATCGATTTCGTCACGGAATCCCATGTTCAACATCTCATCTGCCTCATCTAAAACTGTCCATGTGATGTCATTAATTTTTAATGCGCCACGTTTGATTAAGTCCATTGTACGACCTGGTGTTCCTACAACGATTTGTGGATTATCTTTTAATCCTCTAATTTGTTTAACGATGTCAGCACCACCGTAAACTGCCTGTACACGTACTCCACGCATATCTGCAGAAAAAGATTCTAATTCTTTTGCAATTTGTAAACATAATTCACGAGTAGGACACAAAATAATTGCTTGTACTGATTTTGAATTGCTGTCTAATTGATTTAAAACCGGAAGCCCGAATGCTGCAGTTTTTCCTGTACCTGTTTGCGCCAATGCAATAACATCTTGATCTGATGAAAGGATTTGAGGAATAGCTTTTTCTTGGATTGGAGATGGGTTAACGAAGCCCATTTTCTCAATTGCAGTTAGGATTTCTTCTTGAAGTCCTAATTCTTTGAATGTAATCATGTTAGATACGATACCGAGATAATGAAATTCATTTATATTCCATATCACCGGTTTTATTTTAAATTATTTAACCAACAGATATGAAAGAATAAAATTAAATGGCTGAGCAGCCTAAAAAATCCCTAAATGAATATTCTTTAACATCCGTACCTTAACTCTAAAAGGCTGTGCAAATGTAAGGATTATTTTTGAAATACACAACACACATTCATAATCCTTACAATTAATACACATAATATTATTTTATTGATAATGAATAAATTACTAACAGTCTGCAATATTTACAGCAACTGCCAAACCTCCTTCAGAAGTTTCTTTGTATTTATTATTCATATCTTTTGCAGTTTCCCACATCGTATTTACGACTTTATCTAACGGAACTTTCGCAGTCAACGGATCTGTATCCAATGCTAATTCTGCCGCATTTATCGCTTTAATCGCTCCCATTGTGTTACGTTCGATACAAGGAATTTGAACCAAACCTCCAATCGGGTCGCATGTTAAACCTAAATGATGTTCCATTGCAATTTCGGCAGCCATCGTTACTTGCGCAGGAGTTCCTCCCATTAATTCGCATAATGCCGCTGCAGCCATAGCCGAAGATACACCGATCTCAGCTTGACAACCTCCCATTGCTGCAGAAATAGTTGCTCCTTTCTTAAAGATAGAACCAATAACTCCTGCTGTTGTTAAGAATTGTTCAATCTCTTTTTGACCAGCTTTATGATTTTCGATCACCAAATAATACATCAAAACTGCTGGAATAACTCCTGCACTTCCGTTTGTTGGTGCTGTTACTACTCTACCTAATGAAGCATTTACTTCATTAACAGCAAGAGCAAAACAACTTACCCATTTCAAAATTTGACGAAAATATACTTTGGTTTTTCGGATTGAAGCAATCCATTCTTGCGGATTAGAATAAGGTGTTGCTCCAACCAAATTCTTATGCATATCGTAAGCACGACGTTTCACGTTCAATCCGCCTGGTAAAATACCTTCTGTATGACAACCAATGTACATACACTCTAACATGGTATTCCAAACACGCATTAATTCATGGTGAATTTCATCTTCTGTTCGGATTGTTTTTTCATTCTCGAACATGATTTCTGAAATCGATTTATTCTCTTTCGAACAAAATTCTAATAATTCTGTTGATGTATTAAATAAATATGGAAAAGCACAAGTGACATCTGTATTGGTAGCACTATCATCCTCTTTTGTAATAAATCCTCCTCCTATCGAATAAAACGTAGAAGATAACTCTTCGTTCTCATAGAAAGCTGTAAACATCATTCCATTAGCATGAAAAGATAAAAACTCACGATTAAAAACGATATCAGTTTCAGGATTAAAATCAATTAAAAATTTATTTCCAAAATTTAATTGTTTATTTGTATTGATCGTATTAATAATATTCGAAATATCATCCACAGGAATATATTCAGGATCAGCACCGCTTAGCCCTAACATTACTGCATAATCAGTTGCATGTCCTTTACCCGTAAGCGATAAAGAACCATACAAATCTACACGAACTTTTGTAATTTTATTAAAGATAGATGCAGCATCCAATTCTTTCAGAAAAGCTTCTGCAGCGCGCCAAGGACCTAAAGTATGCGAACTTGAAGGACCAACGCCAATTTTGAGCATATCAAATACTGAAATACAATCCATTTTGTACTTTTAATTTATATTTTTTCCACACAAGACAAATATAGCCGTTAAATTCTCATATTCGCTTTATTTAAGCAGTTTTTTTATCAACTTAAACAATTAATAAGCTTAAAATATTCATATTGAATGATATTAATACAAATAATTCAGCATCAAAAAAAGAGGTTACAGCTAATTGCAACCTCTTTTCTATACTTTATTGAGTTTTTTATTTAAACTTGTGCCAATATGGATAGATAATCGCTAAACCATAACCTATAAACACAAACAATGTAAACATGGTAAAAAGTGTTCCATCTGCCATAAATTCAGGCTGCATTGCTGCTGACACGAATAATGATGTTACAACCATATACACACCAATTCTTTTGTAAGATTTTACTAAAAAGATACCAATTAATGCAATAACTCCTAAAACAAGCGTTGCAATTGGATACCATTTTGGCATTTCTGGCGCATCTTCGTTCATCATTTGGCGGAACAAATAATCATTTGTCACCAATAATTGATAACCACGATAAAGAATACTCAAAATCAAGAAAACCATTATAAAAATCATTGATTTGAAAAGGAATGATGTTTTGTTTCCTTCGTGTTTCAAATCTTTTGTTTTGGTATTATCCGACATTAAAACTTTTGTGTCAAAAATATCGTCACGTTCTTGATTTTGTTCTACTTTTTGATCTGTCATAGCTTTATTTTAAAATAAGAAATCATATCCTTTCAAACTCAATTTTTCGTATTTTTCTTCATCAAAACGATACAATTTAGATACTTTACGATGTTGTTTAGGATCAGTTGTATTACCTGTTTCGATAATTAAATTTGAGTTAAAGATTTTCTTTCTAAAGTTACGTTTATCCAACTCACGATTCAAGGCTTTTTCATACAAACTTTGTAATTGCGCAATTGTAAACTCATCTCCAAGTAAGTTAAATCCTACTGGACGACGCTTCACACGACGTTTTACACGCTCTTTTGCATATTTTACAATCTCATTGTGATCAAAAGCTAAATCCGGAACGCGATCGTAAGGAAACCATTCTCCACCTTGTGTTTTCACTTTTTCCTCTATTTGAGGCGTTAATTTAACCAAAGCATAGTAAGCAACATTTACAACACGTCCTAATGGATTACGAAAAACTTTTGTAAAGGCTTTCAATTGTTCAATATATGTTTGATGCTCATCGTAAGCAATTTTCTCAATTAACAATTCGTGAATTGCTTGATCGTTACTTACCGTTGGCGCAATATATTTTCCTGGCAAAACCAATGCTCCTTTGAAAGGATCGTTTAGTTTTTTGTACACCAATATTTTGAGATCTTCTCCATCAAACCCGAAAAGTACGAGACTTGAACATAGAGCGACCTGAAAATATTTTTCTTTTTCTTCGTCTGTCATTTTGTGGGATGATTAATAAATTGAAATTTATTTTTAATGAAAAATTGAATGCATCAATCTATTTTTATCGTTGAAAGATTCTTCTAACGAAATCATAGATTCTGTTCTCAATACATCATCAATTTGATCAATTTTGTAGATAACATCTTTCGCATCAGAAGTATCTCTTGCACGAATTTTACAGAAAATATTATATTTCCCTGAAACAACGTGAACCACTGTTACGTTAGGAATTTTATATAATTCATCTATCACTTTCTGAGTTTTGTTTGTTTTTGTAAGTAACAATCCTACATACGCAACAAACTGATAACCCATTTTATCATAATCTGTAATTAGTGTAGTTCCTTTGATGATTCCAGCCTCCTCTAATTTCTTAACACGTACGTGAATAGTACCAGCAGAAACATTCATTTTCTTTGCAATTTCTGTAAATGGCATTCTTGTATTGTCAATCAAATACATCAAAATTTTCTTATCAACATCATCAATTATGTAATTCATTTTCCTAATTTTTGATTATTATTATTATTTTAATAAAAAATCGAATTAATTTTTAGCAAAATTATAAATAAAACAAACAAACTTCAAAATATTTTTTAATGATTTATTTAATATTTTACTTTTGTTATAATAATAGTTCAAAAAAGAAAGAACTAATCACTTTTGTTTGTTTGCGCGAGTTTATTGTCTAACCACAATAAACTCATTTTTTTTTATTTAATTTTGACTAAACCACGGCGCTTTTGCTCCACCTTAGGTTGAGTAGTTTTTTGATACGTAACTTTGACCGTATCTTTTGTAGTTTGACGAGTAGAATCTATTCTTCTTTCCTCACTTTTAAACTGTTTCGGAAGTACAATCGAATCAAATCTTTCTTGTGGTTGCTCTTCTTTTTTAGCTTTAGTTTTCTTTTTACTTTCATCTAAACCTAAGAAACCTCTAAACGTATCGAAACTTTTGTTGTATTGTATTCCGACTCCGAAACTTTGATTCAAGTTGTTTTCCATTCCAGGTAATAAACCGAAAGTTGTAGGTTTTGTAAATGCTTTTAAGACCAAAGATCCATTATTTAATTTTGAAATATCGTAGGAAATATCAAAATTACCATCGAAATTCTCTTGTACATTTCTATTATTTGTAACCGCAATTCCATACGAACCACGCAAACTTAAACGATTATTAACGCGATATGAAACCGAAGTTCTAATTTTATCATTTGTCTCCGATTGTGCACTACCACCAACGTACTCCATTTGTATATCTACATTATTCGCAATAGATGATAACATGCCCGCAATTGTCGATAAACCAATATCAGCAGCTGTACTCGTTACACCAGACTGAACAGCCGATGCGTCACCAAATTTACCTGTCAATAAGATATAACTAAACTGAAGCATCTGTTCTTCTGTATTTGAACGGAATTTTGATTGTAACTGCGAATTGATATCTGAACCTGCATTAGGAATTGTTAATCCAAAATCGATAATAGGTTTCTTCAACGTTTCGGAAATATTAATTGATAGGAGAGCATCATAAATTTGCGAATATCCTACACCTAAATAGTCTCCAACATTTGATACCGAACGCTGATATTCTGCCGTAATATTAAGCGTTGCATCGAGCGGATTTCCTGCAAATTGTACCGAAGATCCTTTTTTGATTTTAAAATCTTTCGGAATCAACGGAAATTGTCTAAACTCATATGTACCACTTTCTATATTATATACACCTGTAATACTCAATCCAGCTTTATTCATTAAGAATCTAAGATTTTCTGCTGTACCACGTGCTGTCGCTTTATCGTTTGTAGCTGCATCAAAAATCAAATTCACCATTGCATTTGGATACGCATTAATGTTGACATCTATCGACATTCCTTTTGGCGCATGCGGTTCATTATTTTTAGATTTTTCGTCCAGATGTTGGTTAGGAACAAAACGAACCAAGTTATTTTCTGACTCAATTGTTGTACTTCCTGTATTAATTGTCAATTCAGAATTCCCTACAACAGTCGCATCACCAGCAATTTCCAACTCCTCTACCGCACCAAACATAGAGACATTTCCTTTGGCAAATACTTTTCCATAAAATAGTTCATTGTCTTTTATAGATGTATTCATCACCAATAAATTTTGCGTATCGAAATCTAAGTTGAGACCCCATTTAGACAGGTTGCGGAAAAGAATTGCTCCGTCAACCTTTCCTTTTGTATTGTAAGCAGTGTCTTTAAATGCAATATCATTCAAAATAATACTTCCTTGTCCTGCACCTTGTTTCGAAACAAATAGGTCGTTTTCTCCTTCAAATAAATAATCTGTTCCTAAGAAATTAACTTTTAATCCAAGGTCTTTTGCAACCATATTCCCACTAAGATTTGGCAAGTCAACAGGTCCTGTAATTTTTAAATCACCAGATAAAGTTCCACGCATATTAGAAAAAACAGATTTTAAAAATCCTTCTAAGAAATCGATGTGAAACTCATCAAAATTGGCATCTACATCAACCTCAGGTCCAGTTGGTTTATTGATAATATTACCATAAGCAACCAACGATTGAATTTGCTCTTTCTGTAAACTTGTTTCAAAATTAAATTGTTTATCCGCTACATTATAACCTCCTTGCAACGTCAAATTACCAAGCTCAAAATCATTTAAACCTAACTTATCAATTTTAGCTTCAAGTGTTGGTTCAAGTTTTTCTTTTGTACGAATAATATCTACTTTACCATTTGCTATACCGACAATTTTTAGATTATTCAATAATGTTTTAGGTATAATTTTTTCTAAATGCAAATCTTTAAAATCAGCATTAAATTTATAATCTGTATTATTATTAAATAAACCACTCACCTTCAGATATTGTTCTTCCGATTCTAATGATAAATCTTCAACTTTCAATGATTTATTGATTCGATTAAAAATTACACGATTCGAATTTGCATCATTCAAATGATTAATTGTCCATTGTGTCGAATCAATTTGTATTGTTGAAGGAGAAAATCCAAAAATCAAATCATTATTATTCTGAACTGTATGAAAAAGATTCAGATTAAATAAAATTGGATTTTTTCGACCAATATTAAAATCTGTTTTCACAATCATTGTATCATTCTTCGGAATCGAATTTACATTAATCGCATTAATCGTTACACCACTTACTTTCAAACTATCAATCTTCGCATTCAACGTTGGCAACTCAGCAATTGTATTTAGATTAACATTAGATTGGAACAATTGAATTCCGGCATATTTGATTCCAGGCGTTTCAAGCGTCGCTTCCAACTGATTTTTCGTTCCATCTATATAACCTTTGATATGCGTATCTGGCTCAATCGAAATCGATGAATCGATATATTGTAATAAATTTTCTTGCACATAAACATCAAACGAAAAAGCCTGATTTGGCGAAACTTTTTTATGACGGAAAGATGGAACTAAATCTACAAGCGAATTATTGATGACATTGGCAACTTCTGTAATATTATAGCGACCATCTACTGTAGCGCGCATATAATTAGGAACATCCAAAGTCATGATTTTATGCGAACCATCTATTTGAGAATTCAACATGACATGTGACAATTCTAACGTATCTTTTTTCGAACGGAAGTAAAGATTTTTGATATCAATATTTCCTCTGAAATCATTAATATTTGTCAACTTAAAATTCCCTTCTACATCACCGCGTACAATTGCATTTAGATTTTTTGTAACGCCAAGCAAATCTAAATTAATTTGACGAATATTCGAAGTAAAATCAAAATCATAAGGTTTTCCACTAAAGTTAATTTTACCTTTCAATTGCGCATTTAGATTTGGATCTTTGATATCGAACAAGCCATTGAATTGATAATTTTTGACCAAACCGTCAACCGTAATATTTTGGTAACGTTTGCCCATCAAATCCATATAACGAAGTGTACCATCCAGATTTAAATTGATATTTTTCAAATCTGTTCCTCGTCCATCAAATCTAAATTTTCCGCTTACAAAACCCAAATCTTTTGCATTTGTCAATTGACGAAGATTTAAGTTTTTCGCATCTAAAGTTCCTTTATAAATTAAAGCTTTTACATTTTTATAATTCTTGATTTGCGCTTTAATATCTGCATCTCCAAGTCCAGAAACGGCGTAACCATTTGCATGAATTTCATTTGGATTTAATGAAATATCTCCACGATAATTTAAGTTTCCAAAACGTGTCAACATATTTGGAATTTTCTTCGAAACAAAGGTTGGAAGTAATTTTGTTATTTTTTGATATGATGTATTAATTTTTACATTTCTTGTCGAAAAATTTAACAGAGAACCATGCAAAACATCTTGCAATTGTAAGCGAGAAGCGCCAACATAATTGTCTTCACCTTTCAATTCGAAATCAGAAAAAGTCAAATTATTCAGTGTTCCATTTACTTTTCCATATAAATCTACTGACGAATTTTTATCAAATAAAGGAGTAAAATAACGAATTTCCTTAAAGTTAATTTTAGAACCTCGATCAAAGAAAACATCCCAACGAACTTTATTTTCAAAGTCACTCATATCCGAAGGCTCGTCATAACTCAACAATAAATTTCCATTCAAAACAGATGTATCCGTTCTCAAATTCAAATTGCCAACTCGAATTTCTTTTTTCGAATAATGAACTTTTCCTGTAAAGTTTTGTACGTTATACGTTTCTTTATTTTTTGTCGCAACAAAGCAGAAGTTTTCTAAATCAGCCGTAATATCAGAATCAACTAATCGAAACTTCTTAACCGTCATGTTCAACTGTTTTGAATCCAACCAGATATTCCCAGAATTTTGATTAACAATTGAAACTTTACCATCTTCCAAAATAAAATCTCCATCCAATTTGAAAATCTTTTTCGGATCTTTTGGTTTATCAGAACTAAAACCGTTCACAAATTTGATAAAATTCGAAATTGAATCGCCTTTGTACGTAATCACACGAACTTCGGGTTCAATCAATTTTACCTCACTCAAATCAATATGATCTTTTTTGATTCCTGGTAGAAGTGTCCAAAGATTAATTGTCGTTTCCAAGGTTTTCGACTTCATAAAATCATATTTATGATCGTCTTTTATCTTAACGCCATGGAAATATATTCGTCCAAAAAAATCAATATCCACTGAATCCACATACATTTGTGTATTCAACGATTTATTTAATTTTTCTAAGGCAAAGTGAGCTATTTTTGTCTGTACCGCAGGGATTTGTATTGCGATTGCTACTGTTAAAACAAGAGTTAAAACGAGTATAATCAACGACAATAAAAATCTTCCTATTCGTCTGACTATTTTCAATGGTTTAAATTTACGATATTTGCAGGGTAAAAATAAGTTATAAATTTTATTCTACAAGGAATTATGAGCGATAAAAACTACATTTTAGCCATAGAATCTTCTTGTGATGATACAGGCGCAGCAATTATTGACGGAAATAAAATTATTTCTAATGTTGTGGCAAGCCAAAAAATTCACGAAATATATGGTGGCGTAGTACCAGAATTAGCTTCGAGAGCACATCAACAAAATATTGTTCCCGTCGTAGATCAAGCCCTAAAACAGGCAAATATTAACAAAGAAGAACTTAAAGCAATTGCGTATACGCGTGGTCCAGGATTGATGGGATCGCTTTTGGTTGGCGGAAGTTTTGCGAAATCTTTCAGTCAATCATTGGATATTCCGTTAATTGAAGTTAATCACATGCAAGCACATATTTTGGCAAATTTTATTGAAGATGCCAATGACGAAAAACCAACTTTTCCATTTTTATGTTTGACGGTTTCTGGTGGACATACTCAAATCGTAAAAATCAATAATTATTTTGAGATGGAAATTTTAGGAGAAACGATTGATGATGCAGCTGGTGAAGCGTTTGATAAAGCGGGTAAAATTTTAAATTTACCTTATCCTGCAGGTCCAATTATCGACAAAAAATCTAAGATTGGAGATCCTACAAAATTCAAATTTGCAAAACCAAAAATTGAAGGTTTAAACTTTAGTTTTAGCGGTTTCAAAACGTCAATTTTATATTTTATTCAGAAAGAAGTTAAAGCGAATCCAAATTTTATCGAAGAAAATATTGACGATTTGTGCGCTTCTATTCAACATTCTATTGTTAATATTTTGATGGAAAAAGTAAAAAAAGCTTCGGACGAAACTGGAATTAAACAAATTGCGATTGCAGGAGGAGTTTCGGCAAATTCTGAAATCCGTCAACGATTAAAAGATGGAGAAACAGAATTTGGTTGGAAAACTTTTATTCCAAAATTTGCATACACAACAGATAATGCGGCGATGATTGCAATGGTTGGAAGTTTAAAATTTGATCAAGAGTTATTTACAGAAAACACAGCGAAATCTGTGGCTAAATACCATATTTAATGAAATTATTTTTTGGAGAAATTCATCAAGAAACGGCTATTCTGAACGAAGAAGAAAGTCATCATTTCGCGAAAGTTTTACGCGGAAATGAAGGCGATTTGGTGCATGTAACAGATGGAAAAGGAAATTTGGCTGAAGTTGAAATTACATCAATTTCTAAAAAAGCAGTTGAAGGAAAAGTAATTGATTTAAAAACAAATTTCGAGCAGAAAAATTACTATTTACATGTTGCAATTGCACCAACAAAAACGATGGAACGTTTGGAATTTTTCTTGGAAAAAGCAACCGAAATTAGTATTGATGAAATTACATTTTTGCAAACTTTTCATTCGGAACGAAAAAATATTAAGATTGAACGAATCGCAAAAATTGTTCAGTCTGCAACAAAACAATCGTTGAAAGCGTATTTGCCAAAAGTAAATGATTTGACAAAATTCAATGAGTTTATCAAGCAGAATTTTGAAGGTTTCACGAAATGTATTGCGCATTGCGAAGCAGATATTGAACGCACACCTTTACGAACAGTTTTGGAAAATAATCCGCAGAAAATTTTAATTATGATTGGTCCTGAAGGTGATTTTTCGCGAGATGAAATTTTCGCTGCAGAAGATCATAATTTTACAGGAATTAGTCTTGGACATCAACGTTTTCGTACAGAAACTGCCGCTTTACAAGCTGTTTTTGCCGTTGATTGGGGATTAAAATAAATCGAGTAAAACTATTACTTCATAAAAAAACCGATTCTGTAGAATCGGTTTTTTTCTTTTTATCTGAAAATAAATATCTTTATCAAAATTAAAAACTCATGAAAAAATTAGCACTTATTTTGGGATTATTCATCGGAAGTTTTTCGTTTGCTCAAACTGTAAATGATGTTCCGATTAAAGATATTAATGTTGATTATGTACAGATTATTGGAACTGGACGAGGTTTGAGTACAAAAATGAATATTCGCTTGGATTTTGGACAAGAAACTAAATCAATTTCCTTTAAAAATGGTTTGAAAATAAAAGATGAACGTGGAATTGCAGTGAAATTTAATTCAATGATTGATGCGTTAAATTTTATGTCTGCAAATGGATATGAATTTCAATTTGCCTACACATCGAAAGAAAATGATGACGATGCGCTTTATTATATTTTAAAGAGAAAAAAATAAACAAATCCTCAAATTATGTTGAGGATTTGTGTTATGTATCAATAACAATCTAATATAGTCTACAGTAATTATTTTCAATAGTTAAATTATTTTTAATAAGCCAAATCTCTAAATCATTTTCAAATTCTATAAAATAATGTAGAAGGTTAAGATCTTTACTTTTTGTCCATTCAAAGTCGAAGTTATAAATTATATCAAATAATTCAGGTTTAACTTTCCGAAGTTTAAAAAGAAAATTTTTACATTTTTTTTCATCTTGTTTAACGACATTATTCATTAAAGAATAAACGTTACCAATAAAATTATGTATAAAATCAATTTGACAATTATTATGTGACAAATTTTCTAATTGTATCAATAAATTGTCATTGAAATTAATTCTTTCTTGTACAAATTTTTTACTACAAAATCCCATTTTATTATAATAAGGAAACATTTTTCTATGTGATGCTAAATTGTAAATAAATGAAGCTAGATCACTTTTATACCTTAATAATTCAAAACTATTTTTACCTGTTTTAGAATTAATAAAATCATCATACTTAGTTAATCCAAGATAATCTAAATAAATATGTAAAAGTTCATGAGTAAAAGATTCTAAATCTATCTCTAAAGTTGGAGTAACAATTTCTGCATAATTTCCTTCTGTTTTACTTGCCCAAGAATACTCAGAAGAATTATAAATTAATTTAATATTATAAATGCTATTAACTTTATCCCAAACTTCTTGATTTTGATAATTTATATAATTTTCAAAGTGCAAATTGTTACACATGTTTATTTTATATTACTCTTAATCACCAAATATACAAAAACAACAAAGTTCTAAATCAAAAAAATCCCCAACTAAAGTTGAGGATTCATATCAAGAGAAATTCTATTCTTAATTAATTTTTTGAGCCACGTAATCACTTTCGTTTCCTAAACGATCGACAGCTTTTAGTGCGACTGCCGTTAAGCTTTTACCATCTTTATGTTTCAAAATTGTTTGGTTTGTTTTGGTTTTATCCAAAATAGATGTTTCCCAATCGTTGTTGTAACGTGTGTACAAAATCCATTTCGATATATTCGAATTCATTTTATAATCATTCCAATTTATCACAACTTCTGATGCTTTTGCATTTACAGACAAACTTGGTTTTGCCAAACGATCTGCCTTAATCCAATTCATAGTTGGCACCAAAGCTTTGGTTTTGTATGGACCTTCTTTCAGATAGCTCAACATCGAAGGATTTTTTGTCAATCCAGCAATACTCCAGTGAATAACACCCACATTATTTTGCAAAATCTCTCCAGCCATTTTTACCTGATTTGTAATCTCAGTTGTTCTATCCGAAACTTTCACTTCTACCGTATTCAAACCTGGCCAAAGATGACGGTTATGTGTATTTTCTGATTTCCACCATTCTAATAATTTAGGAAAACTTTGTCCTGTCGAATTAATTGGCCAATATAATTGTGGCGAAAAATAATCAACCCAACCTTTATTCAGCCATAATTTTGCATCTGCATACAATTCATCATATTGCGAAGAACCTGTAATTCCAGCAGGATAACCTGGTTTCCAAATTCCAAAAGGACTAATTCCAAATTTTACAAAAGGTTTTTCTGCTTTGATTTCTTTGTAAATTCTTTCGATAATTGTATTCACATTTTGACGACGCCAATCTGCTCTCGATAATGTTCCTCCATTATTTTTGTAAACATTCCAAGTTGAATTATCTGGAAAATCTGCACCACCGTTGTAAGATGCATAGGGATAAAAGTAATCATCAAAATGAACACCATCAATATCATAACGCGAAACGATATCACGAACAACTTCCGAAACGTGATCTTGCGTTTTTTTGTCAGCAGGATCAAACCAATACATACCGTTCTTCAATCTCACCACATTACTTGGCGATCTTTTCACCATCGACTCGCTTGTCACCGGCCCTCCACTACTGTGATGCGCTCTGTAAGGATTTAACCAAACATGCAATTCAATTCCACGTTTATGCGCTTCCTCCACCCAAAACTCTAACGGGTCATAATATGGAGAAGGCGCTTTTCCTTCTTCTCCAGTTAAGAAGTAAGACCAAGGCTCAAAATTACTTTTGTACAAAGCATCTGCCGCTGGACGAACCTGAAAAATAACTGCATTAAAATTGTTTGCTTCTAACATATCCAACAACTTTATCGCCTCATCTTTTTGTTGCGTTGTCGTTAAATCTTTTTTAGAAGGCCAGTTAATATTTGCAACAGAAGCCACCCAAGCCGCGCGGAATTCACGATTTACTTCTGGTAATTTCACCGTAAAAACTTCATCTTTCTTGTTCGGAAGTTCAGTTTTTGGTGTAGTAGGAATAGTTGTTTGCGTAGATTCTACAGGTTTTGTAGGCTGTTTTGATTCTACTTTTTTATAAACTATTTTTTTCGAACTTTTATTTGAAGCACACGAAGTCAAGCCAATTGTAGCTACTCCGAAACACATCAAAATATATTTAAAATTAATTTTCATTCGTTGAAATATGTATTTTTAGCGTTACAAAATTAGTAATAAAGCTTTATTAATCCAGATTTTATCAAATATTTAGGATATCTAGATTTTCCTTCTCTATTAAATTTACGAAATTTTTCGCTTCAAAAAGTGTTTTATAAATTTTATTCTTTATATTTTTGCATTCATCTATAATTGATAAAAATATGTTTCTAATTATATGTTTTGGTGTATTGATTATTTGTCTAAATGTTATTTTACAATCAACTGTTACAGTTTATTCGCTAAAATATCTGCATAAATTTAATCTCAAAAAACAACGATTAACGTTTAGTGAAGTGCTTTGGCAAATGGCAATTTCAGTATCTTTCTTGACTTTATTGCACGGTGCACAATGTACAATTTGGGCGGCTACTTTTTATTTCAATCCAAATATTGACAATTTATATAGTTTTCAAGAAGCAATCTATTTTTCATTAATCACTTTTACAACCGTTGGTTACGGTGATGTTGTGATTGATAGTGAATGGAAAATTATGGCTGGATTAGAAGCTATAAACGGAATTATGATGGTAGGCTGGTCAACTGCGTTGATGTTTTCTTACCTACAAATTATCTTAAAGAAGAATATTACTCAATAAAAAAATCCCTTCAATAAACGAAGGGATTTTTTATTAATATTTATTTTTTTCCAAATTAACTTTCAATTCTTTGTAATAATCTGGCGCATTTGCATCTTTTTCTAAAGCTGTATTGACCCATTTCAGCGCTTGATTTCGATCCAATTTATTCGAATAATAGAAGTTTGCTGAATTGTAAAAATCTCTTGCAGAAGAATTTTCGTTCAATTGATCTCCAATCATTTTCAAAACTTCATTAATTGTATTCGTTTCAATATCCAAAACAACCGTTGTATTATCCCACGCTAAAACCAAATTCGCTGATTTTTGCGTCACATTTGTAAAACGAATCTCAAACGTTTCAGTCTTATTGTTCATCGATTTTGTTGACGAAGCTTTCACTTTCAACGCGATATTTGACTCCTTCCACTCTTTCGGATTTCCCCAGTTTTTCGTGTCTTTGTAAAAAATCACATCCCACTCCTCTTTGTTCGGAATGCTATACAACGCATATTCGCCAGCAGCCAACTCTTGTCCATTCACTTTGATTGGTTTATCAAATTTGATGACCGTATTTTCATTCGCTCCAGTTCGCCAAACTTCTCCATTCGGAACCAATTTTCCAAACACTTTTCTTCCGTTTACATTTGGTCGATTGTATTCAATTTCAAATTCTGTTAAACCTACTTTTTGCTCAACTTCAGCATGAGAACTTACCGCAGGAAATTTCATTTGCGCAAAAACACAACTTCCTATTAACAAAGCAAAAACCGTTGATGTTATTTTCATATAATTATTTCTTATTCTTTATTTTATCTGTTTTTTTGTCATATCCATACGGACAATGTTTACATCCACTTTTGCAACAATATCCTCTTCTTTTTAGATATTGTTCAGTAAATATTCTGAAACCTTCTGGAGATAAATAATAATCTCCTTCTTCAAACTTTTTCATTTCTAATGCTGTGAAATTACAACTTTTATCTATAAACTATCATTAATTTTGGTATGATAATTATTTGTGAAACATCTTCTAAATTTACGATTTTTAACGCTTTTTAAATCAATATCTTCTCAGATTGATTAATTTTGCAACAAAATCGAATTACCTAAATCATGTTTGTAGTTGTTTTGAGTCATTTGTTCCGAAAAAATTTTATTGGAATCACCATTTTTCCTTTCATTTTTTTGAGAGATAAAAAACTGAAAAATGATGAAGTTTTAATCAATCACGAAACCATTCATATCATTCAGCAACTCGAACTTTTGGTTGTTTTTTTCTATCCTTTTTATTTGATTGAATATGCGATCCGATTAATTCAATATCGCGATCAACACAAAGCTTATCGCAATATTAGTTTTGAGCGTGAAGCTTATGCAAACGAACACAATTTGAATTATTTGAAAAAACGAAAATTTTATAGTTTTCTAAAATACATCTAATGATTTGGAACGATTATAAAGCTCAAATTCAGAACATTGACATCAAACATTTAACTTCTCAAAATATTCAACTTTCTATATTAAGAGAAGATTTGATTCATCCCGAAATTTCTGGAAATAAATACCGAAAACTGAAATATAATTTTATTGAAGCTGAAAAACAAGGTTTCAAAAAATTGATAACGTTTGGTGGTGCTTTTTCCAATCATATTGCAGCAACGGCGGCAGCTGGTCAACTTCATCATTTCGAAACTATTGGCATTATTCGTGGAGAAGAATTGAAAGATAAAATCGATGAAAACCCTACATTACGTTTTGCAAAAAAATGTGGAATGCAATTGCATTTTATTTCGAGGGAAGAATACCGAAAAAAGGATGAAGTAGAATTTATTAATCATTTAAACACTAAATACCCAAATACTTACGTTATTCCAGAAGGAGGCACAAATGATTTTGCGATAAAAGGTTGCGAAGAAATTTTGTACGATGATTGTTTCGAATATGATTTTATTGCTTCGGCAATCGGAACTTGTGGAACAATTGCTGGATTGATTGAAAGTTCGAAACCTCATCAAAAAGTTTTAGGTTTTCCGAGTTTAAAGGGAAATTTTATCCAAAATGAAATCGAAAAATTGACAAATAAAACGAATTTTACTATTTTTAATGATTATCATTTTGGCGGATATGGGAAAGTTTCGGATGAATTAATTACTTTTGTAAATGATTTCAAGCGAATTAACCATATTCAATTGGATCCTATTTACACTGGAAAAATGGTTTTTGGAATTTTTCAATTAATTAAAAATCATTATTTTAGTGATAATTCTAAAATTCTTTTGGTTCATACAGGCGGATTGCAAGGAATTGAAGGAATGAACAAACTTTTAAAGAAGAAGAACAAAAATATTATAGAATGAAAAAATTGTTATACGTTTTTAGCTTAGTGTTGACGATTTCGACGCAAGCACAAGAAAGTAGAGACATAACTTACATTCGAAAACACGCTATTTTAGCTGTTGAAGAAATGCAACTTTACAAAGTTCCGGCAAGTATTACGTTGGCTCAAGGTTTATTGGAAACTGGCGGCGGACAAAGTAAATTAGCCGATCAAGCCAATAATCACTTCGGAATAAAATGTAAAGGTCCTGAAGAATGGTCGTTGGATAAACCTCGAATTTATCACGATGATGATGCAAAAGGCGAATGTTTCAGAAAATATTCTTCAGTTGAAGAAAGTTATAGAGATCATTCTAAATTTTTGGCGTTAAGACCATATTACAAAGCTTTGTTTATTTTAGATCCGACAGATTATAATGCTTGGGCTAATGGTCTTAAAAAATCTGGTTATGCAACTGATCCAAAATATGCGTCAAAATTAATTTCAAGAATTGAGAAATATAATTTAGATCAATTTGATAAGATTTCTCCAGAAGAAGTTTATGCAAAATTGTACACGTTATACAACAATCAAGATGATATGATGCTGGCAAATAATTCGTCAAAATCTAAAACGAAAAAAGAGCCAAAAACCATCAAAGAAGAAGTTGCATTAGCGTCTTATCAACCAAAAAATAATGTTATAGAAAGTGAGCCAATCGTAAATAATACTAAAACGATTACCTACGAAACTCGTACGCAAACTCCGACAACGCGCATCAAAAATCATAAAAATAATATTCCTTATATCGTTGCACAAGCAGGAGAAACAATTGCGACAATTTCTAAAACGTACAACAAAGTTCCTTCGGATATTGCGAATTTCAATGAAATACAAATGGGTTCTAAATTGAAAGATGGACAAATTGTATTCTTCGGAAAAAAGAAAACAAAAGGTTCTGATTATTCGTACAAAGTGCAAGAAGGTGACGATATGTACACGATCTCGCAACGTTTTGGTGTGAGAGTTAACAATCTATACAAGCTAAATCGTATGGAACCAGGTGAACAACCTAGAGTTGGACAACGAATTAATTTGAAAACAAAAGTTAGAGCATAATAATTTCAATAAACTTAAAAAAGCTTCCAAAAGGAAGCTTTTTTTATTTCATCGTTTTAGAAAACATTTAATTATTTAAACTAATCAAATCCTAATTTAACAAACTTTCATTATCTCATTTATAAATCTTCCACAT
Organism: Empedobacter sp. R750; assembly: GCF_030324345.1. Classification (NCBI taxonomy): domain Bacteria; kingdom Pseudomonadati; phylum Bacteroidota; class Flavobacteriia; order Flavobacteriales; family Weeksellaceae; genus Empedobacter; species Empedobacter sp. R750. Next base: position 83,444 of record NZ_JACAGF010000011.1, read on the forward strand.
TTACTAGACACACCAACAGACACTTAAAAATCAACACTTAACTTACTAAATTAGATTAATAAAAAAAAATAAATAACGATGATATCCTTTTTCATTTTAAAGCTTAGGTTTTAAGCTGAATTATATGATGTATATATGTTTTAGCTTTACAATTTAGGTTTATCATTAAGATTCAGAGTTTCATTAATTTATAAACGATTAGAATTATATCAAAAAAAACGCCACCCAAATTGGGTGGCGCTTGTTATTAAAATTAATATCTAAAGTTAGTTTTTAACAACTTTTGTTGTCTTAGTACTTCCATCAGCATATTTAATTGTTACAATATAAACACCTTTGCTAAGTGCTGATAAATTAAGCTCTGTAGCTGGTTTCATATTTGCTAATGTTCTTCCAGAAAGATCAGTAACAACAATAGAAACAGCATCTTTAACATCAGAGATTCTTAACACATCTTTGAATGGATTAGGATATATTGATATCGTAGTTTTACTCATATCTGACACACCTAATTTTCCTACATTAACAGTGTAATCTTCCATCTCACCATATGCCTCGTTTGCATTATTTGGTCCGCAAGCGAAATGATGACCAAAAGCATCTGCTTTTGATGCAGATAATACAACTCTCATTCTTGTTTTTCCTAATTTTGCATCAGCAGGAATAATTATATCTTTAGTAAGAACTTCTGCAAGTCCTGTTCCTACGTAAGTATACTCATTTTCTTCAAAAGTACCATTCTGGTTAAAATCAATCCACACACCTACAGATTCATATAACCAACCATCACCTGAAGGTCCAACTTTTACAGAAATAGGATAAGTTCCTCCAGTAGACACTTCTGCAACCAATGATGTGAAATCAGAATAACCTGTTGCTCCACTACAACTAGAATCTTTATTAACTCCTGCAAATGTTACATTTTCAATAACATCACCATCGTTACAAATCATATTAATTCCGTTGTTACAATAAGTATAGTTAGCAGCTGTTGTAAATGAAATCTCTTCACATCCTGTTGCATCACCTGTTTCATTTGAAGCTACCACTTTTACAAAATATTTCGTATTAGCAGCCATAGAAGTAGCATAACTTGTTTCTGTAACTTCTTTTCCATCTACTATATCATAAACTCCAGAAGAAGTCCCTATATAAACTTTATACTTATCTGCATTATCAACAGTATTCCAAGTAATTTTAGTAGTTGTTGCTACATTAACTGCATCTTTTGTTGGAGCTGTAATTGTAACACAATCAGGAAGTGTTGCTACCCCTTCTTTTATATCAATTGTATAATCTTCGACTTGACCAAATGTAGTATTTCCACATGGTTGAGGATCTGTAGAATAAGTCGTTCTAACTCTCATACGAGTTTTTCCTAATTTTGCATCAGAAGGAATTTTAACAACACCAGTTGATGTAGCTGCGTTTACAGTCATATTTGTTTTTTCGTTATCTGTAAACACTCCATCTTGGTTATAATCTATCCAAACACTTGTTTTATCACCATAGAAATTAGAAATCTTAACCTCAATTGGGTATTTATTATTAGTTTGAACATTCCCTACAATGTTAGTGAAATCTTCGTATCCGTTATTATTATATAAAGCTGTCGAAGCATTATCTATATCCGCGAATTTAACATTAACAATTCTTTCAAAACTATTACTTGTAGAAGTCGCTTGAGCATCACAATATGTAAGTGCAGTAGATTTTACATTAATTGTATACTCTTCTACTTGACCATTTCCAATATCTGAACAAGCTGTAGAAAGAGCATTATGAATAACAGAAGTATTTGTGAAATTATACTTCACTCTCATTCTCTTCTCTCCGGCTTTAACACCTGTTGGAATAGCTAAATCTCCTTTTAAATTAATTACACCACCTGTTACAACATTTGACACCAACATTGTTGTTGTTGTATTGAAATAAGCTTCTCCCGCATCATCAAAATCACCATCTTCATTCCAGTCGACGTATATCGCAGCAGCAAAATTATTACTTCCCGATCCTATTCCTGATAAAGTAAATGGCACTGACGTTACATCATCATTCATTTCGAATTTTGTTGTTGTAAAATTTTGATGAGCTTCAAACGTTCCAAAAGTAGTAGCCGCTTCATCAGATATTTTTTCAATATCTCCAAATTTGAATGATTTGATTGGGAACATCTGAGCAGGAATAGTAGTAATGATCGGTCCACAATATGGAGCAAGCGCATTTTCACCTGTTGTAAATGTAGTTTCCACACAACCTACAGCATCTCCTAAACTATTAGTTGCAACAATTTTAGCAAAATATTTCGTATTAGCCGCCAACGCTTGAGCTGCAGGTAACATATAACCTGAAGATAGTTCTTCTCCATTTATTACATTGTAATTCGCTGACACACTTCCTAAATACAATTTGTAAGCATGTGCATTTGCAGCAATTCCCCATGTAAAAGTTGGTCTTACAAAAACACCTGTCGCACCATCTACTGGAGTAGAAAGAGTAGTACAACTTGGAAGAGCATCAACCTTTTGTAAAATAGAAATATTATCAAAGAATACTAATGCTCCGTTAGTATTATTCGCACTTGAACTTGTTACTGAAATTCTAAACCTAAAATTTGCTCCATTAACAATTCCATCAGCTATAGAGGCTGTAACATGTACACATTCACCTGTTGTTCCACTATATGGAATCGTAGAAACTGTTGTAAAAGTAGTCCCTGTTGAAGCAGTAGAATATTGTACAAGAATATCTCCTTTAAGTTCCCCTACATTATTTTGTAAGAAATCCTCTATGACATAATCAAAGCTAATGTCAACTTGCTTTCCATTAGTCACCATCGCAGCAGGCTTAGTATAAGTAAGAGTAGCTGTTTTTCCAGAGGCAGCAGTTCCCACTAAAGCAGCTCCCCAAGCTCTGTCAGCTCCAGTACACCCCGCATTATTATACACTCCTGTATAGCTAGCTGGTGTATAACCTCCAGCTCCAACCCAAGTCGTCGGAAGCGCTGTTCCTTCGAACCCCTCTTTAACTGAGACTTGTGCATTCGCGCCAATACCTAGCGCCATACCACATAATAGTAAAATTTTCTTCATGTATTAATTCATTAAATATTAGTAATACAAACATACATTTTTAATATCAATACGAAAAAAATAAACGAAATTATTTAATAAATAATCAATAAAAACACCATTTTAACAACTTATTAAAACATATTTAAGAAAATAAATCTACATACATTAAAAAAAACTAAAAAAATATCAACTTACATGCTTTTGATTTTAATAAAAAAAAATACCTCTAAAAAGCATAATTTTAGAGGCATTTTTAAAAACTATTTTTTCTTTATTTCATCATTTTGAAAATATCAACCAATTGTTGATTGATTTCTCCTGTTTGATAATCCATCGGTGCAGGTGCGCGATCAATCATAATATTTCCTTCTTTGTCTAAAATAATAAAAGTCGGGATGTATTCTATCTTATAATCAAAACCAAAATTATCTTCTCTTCCAGCAAATAACTGCACACCAGACATCTGATTTTCTCTCACCATTTTCTCCCAAATTGGCTTATCTTCTAATTTATCCAAAGAAACACTTACAAAATGAATTGGTGCATCATGAAATTGTTTTTCCAATTCTTTCATAAAAGGAATTTGCACTTTACAAGGTCCACACCATGTTGCCCAAATATCCATATACACATATTTTCCTTTGAAATCTGATAAATCAAATCGTTTTCCGTTGATATCAGCCAAAGAAAAATCAGGAGCTTTTATCAATTCTTTTGGAATTTCAGATTCTGGAGATTGTTTTTTTGCAACAGAATCAATCTTTTCTATTTCAGCAGATTCTTCAATTTTTTGTTCGGATTTATTACAACTAAAAAGTGTAAAAATAGCGGACAAAATGAGTAGGTTCGTTTTCATTTTATTTTTCAAATAAGTATTAAAAAACTTGATAATATCTATAAGTCTTTTGTCAAAAATAAACATTTAAACGTTAGCAATTTCATAAAATACCTCATTTCACTTGACAAAGGGGTATCTGACATCGTATATTTGCAAAAAATTGTACAATTATGAAAATGAAAACCTCCGATTTCGACTTTACTTTACCTGAAGAACTTTTAGCAGATCGTCCTTCTGAGAACAGAGACGAAGCTCGCTTAATGGTTGTTCACCGTGACACCGGAGAAATTGAACATAGACAATTTAAAGATCTTATCGAGTATTTCGACGAAGGAGATGTAATGATTCGTAACAATACGAAAGTTTTTCCTGCTCGTTTAATGGGTAACAAAGAGAAAACTGGTGCTCAAATCGAAGTTTTTTTGTTAAGAGAATTAGATGCTGAGACTCGTTTATGGGATGTTTTGGTTGATCCTGCGCGTAAAATCCGTATCGGAAATAAATTATTCTTCGATAATGATGATACATTAGTTGCAGAGGTTGTTGACAATACGACTTCTCGTGGACGTACTTTACGTTTCTTATTTGATGGATCTTACGAAGAATTCCGTGCAAAATTGAAAGAATTAGGAGAAACTCCACTTCCAAAATATATTTTACGTGACGTTGAACCAGAAGATGCAGAACGTTACCAAACAATTTATGCAAAACACGAAGGAGCAGTTGCTGCGCCTACAGCTGGTTTACACTTTTCTAAACACTTATTAAAACGTTTAGAAATCAAAGGAGTTGATTTTGCTGAATTAACATTACACATTGGTTTAGGAACTTTTCAGGCTGTAGAGGTTGAAGATTTATCTAAACACAAAATGGAGTCTGAGCAAGTTATTATTCCTCAAGAATCTGCTGATTTAGTAAATCGTGCAATTGACGAGAAGAAAAAAGTTTGTGCTATTGGTACAACTTCTATGCGTTCTATCGAATCTTCTGTTTCTGCAGATGGTCATTTAAATGCTTTTGATGGTTGGACAAACAAATTTATTCACCCTCCATATGATTTCTCTATTGCAAATTGTATGATTACAAACTTCCACACGCCAAAATCTACATTAATCATGATGATTTCTGCGTTTGCTGGTCACGATTTAACAATGAAAGCATACAACGAAGCTGTAAAAGAAGGATACAAATTCTACTCTTACGGAGATGCAATGTTAATCTTATAAGACAAGTTTGAATACAACAAAAAAAGACATACGAAAGCTTTCACAAGCTGAGATTGAAGATTATTTCAAAGAAATTGGAGAAAAATCATTCCGCGCAAAACAAGTGTACGAGTGGTTATGGAAAAAGAATGCGCATCAATTTGATGACATGACAAATATCTCAAAAGCTCTTCGCGAGCAATTGGGAGAATCTTTCCAAATTCAACCTGTTGAAGTTGATCTTCTACAAAAATCTAACGACGGAACCATCAAGAATGCAGTTAAGCTTCATGATGGTAACGTTGTGGAATCTGTTTTAATTCCGACTGATTCTCGCACAACTGCCTGCGTTTCTTCGCAAGTTGGTTGTAGCTTGGATTGTACTTTTTGTGCAACAGCACAATTAAAACGTATGCGTAACTTAACAGCTGCCGAAATCGTCGATCAAGTTGTGATTATCGATGAAGAAAGTAAACGTTATTTCAATCGTCCATTAAGCAACATCGTATTTATGGGAATGGGAGAACCTTTGTTAAATTATAACGAAGTAATTTCTGCCATCAAAAAAATCACGTTGCCAGAAGGATTGGGAATGGCGCCAAGAAGAATTACAGTTTCTACTTCGGGAATTCCTAAAATGATTGAAAAACTCGCTGACGAAGATTTACGCGTTAACCTTGCGGTATCTTTACATTCAGCTCGAGAAGAAGTTCGTAATGTAATTATGCCTTTTTCTGTTAAATTTCCGTTGACGGATTTAATGGATAGTCTTCAATATTGGTACCAACAAACGGGTTTACGAATTACGTTCGAATACATTGTTTGGGGTGGTGTTAATGACAAAAAAGAAGACATTGATGCATTGGTAAAATTCTGTCGAAAAATTCCTTCTAAAGTAAATATTATCGAATATAATTCGATTGATGACGGAATCTATAAACAAGCATCAGAAGAAGCTGTGAACAATTATATCAAAGCTTTAGAATGCAACAATATTGTGGTAAATGTACGTCGTAGTCGCGGAAAAGATATTGATGCTGCTTGTGGACAATTAGCCAATAAAACTGGAAATGATTAAAAAAATAATCAAATGAAATATTTAGCCATATTTTTATTTTTGATTCTAACTAAATTCTCTTTCGCGCAAATAGTAGAAAACATCGATACAATTTCTATTGATGATTATAAAATGGAAAGTATCAACTTACCTCCTACTTTGAACGAAATTTCGACTTTAGAATATGAAAAAGAAGATAAAAATGTGGCTTCTTTTTGGGGTTTAAACGATTCTGATTCCAAACCAGAATTGTATCGTTTTGATGCAAAAACAGGTGAAATTATCAATACTATTTTCATCACAAATACTCCAAATATCGATTGGGAAGAAATGTCTTCGGATGATAATCGAATTTATTTTGCTGATTTTGGAAATAATTTGGGCAAAAGAAAAGATTTAGCCATTTATTTTATCGAGAAATCAAACATCGATTATTCAAAATCTTATCAGCAACTAAAAGCTGAAAAGATAGAATTTTATTATCCTGAACAAGAAACTTTTCAATTCAAAAATATGACAACAAATTGGGATGCAGAAGCATTTTTTGTCTACCAAAATCAGTTGCATATATTTACAAAAGAATGGTCAAATATGGCAACGTCTCATTATGTTGTTCCTATTGATTCATCTAAAAAACACGCAGCCAAAAAGTTAGAAACTTTTCCTACAAATTACGCTGTAACTGCTGCTTATATCGACGCTGATGTAAATAGTTCTACCAAAGGAATTTATCTGTTGGGTTATACCAAAGAAGCGTTAACTTTTATCAATTGGTTTGATTTGCCAAAAGATAACAATCAGTTATTCTTCACTTCTCAAGTTAAAAAAATAAGTTTACCTTTGGGCTTCACGACACAGTTGGGACAATTGGAAGGGATTTCAGTTTTGCCAACCGAAAACAAAATTTGTTTTAGCGGAGAGGAATTTAACTATAAAGGATTCTATGCAAAACAGGTTGTACATTGCATCAATAATTTTACGAATTAAAAAACTAAATTTTGGGTAACACGGTAGATTTGATTAAAGCTCCAATCGCGGAGGAAATGAAATTGTTTGAACAGAAATTCTTCGAATCGATGAAGAGTAATGTTTCACTTCTTGACCGTATTACCAATTATATTGTGCGCAGAAAAGGAAAACAAATGCGTCCGATGTTTGTGTTTTTGACTGCAAAATTGAATGGCGAAGTACAAGAACGTACTTATCGTGCGGCTTCTTTTATCGAACTTATTCATACAGCGACTTTGGTACACGATGATGTTGTGGATGATAGCACATTGCGTCGTGGTTTCTTTTCTTTGAATGCCATCTGGAAAAATAAAGTTGCAGTTTTAGTTGGTGATTATTTTTTATCAAAAACTTTAATAATTTCGACTAAAAACAAAGATTTTGATTTACTTGAAGTTGTTTCTGTAGCGATACAAGAGATTTCGGAGGGTGAATTATTACAAATCGAAAAAGCGCGTAAACTTGATATTACAGAAGATGTCTATTTCGAGATTATCCGAATGAAAACGGCTACGCTTATTGCGGCTTGTTGTGAAGCTGGAGCGCGTTCTGTTGGTTGTTCGGAAGAAGTTGCGAAGAAAATGCATCGCTTTGGTGAATTGGTTGGAATTGCTTTTCAGATCAAAGATGATTTGTTTGATTATACCACTTCTAATGCCATTGGAAAACCTGTCGGAATTGATATTAAAGAACAAAAAATGACGTTACCATTGATTTATTCGATTAATACAGCGAATGAAAAAGACAAAAAATGGTTGATTAATTCGGTAAAACGTTATAACAACGACAAAAAACGTGTACGCGAAATTATTCAGTATGTGAAAGATCATGGCGGAATTGAATACACGCAAAAAATGATGAAACAATATAGCCAAGAGGCTTTAGATATACTATACGAATTTCCCGAAAATGAATTTCGAAATTCATTGGAAACAATGGTGAAATACGTTATCGAAAGAGAAAAATAACAAAAGGACTTCTAATTGAAGTCCTTTTTGTTTTATATTAAGAATTAACATTTCTAAACTCTGGATGCGATATTGAAACAAGTTCAATATGACTCCGTTAAATTAAAATCTATTTTCAATAATAAATTAACGGATAATTTTGGACAGTGTCAAAACATTTCAGCTTCTCATCACTTTAAAAAACTAAATCATCCTCCTATTTTACCTAGCTGACATCGTTACGAACTAAGTCAGTTTAATTAAAGATCACGTCAGCTTACTTCCTAACTTGGATAACTTTGTTTACAACATAAAAAAAGCCATTACAAACCGTAATGACTTTCTATTTTGATTGATTAAAACCTTATTTTTAAATGGATTTCTGGAAAATATAATCATCCATAATGTATCCATTTCCGATGTCAAATGTTTTTGATTCCATATTCTTGAAACCATTTTTCTCGTAAAAACGAATTGCTTTTGCATTGTGTTTATTCACTGTTAAATGAACTGCTTTTGCACCTTTTTCTCTCGCATAATCTACAACTCTATTCAACATCAATTGTCCAATTCCTTTGGTTTGATTAGACTCTTTCAAGTAAATTTTAGATAAGAAAACAGTATTATTTTCATCTAATTTGTAATGTAAATAACCAGACGGAACATTATCAATTTTCAGGATTTCCCAAACATCTCCATTAGCAATTCCTTCATTTACTTTATCATTATTATACATCATATCAATCATATAGTTGATTTGATCTTGCGATAATAAATCCTTGTAACATTCGTTCCAAATCTCATTTGCCAAAGGTTGAACCAAATGAATATTTTTCTCATTAACCGTATGAAAATGCGGATAAACATCTAATTTTACTGGATTTATTTTTTGATTAACTTCTAAATTTTGTAGAATTTCATCTTTACGTTTATCAATTTCGCCTTCTAACATTTGCAATGTCCATTTACGTTTTAATGAATTGTAATAAAACATTCCGATTCCAATATATAAAAAGACTTGTACAGCAATTGACACATAATTTTCGGCCAAAAATTTATTCATTTTAAGGCTATTTTCCATCAAATTATCCATAGATGAACTATTAAAATTAACACCTATATCAATAATTCCTGAAGCAAACAATAAAACAAATACAAAAGAAAAAGCAATTTCACCCGCTATATATAATCCTACTGCTGATAAAATCGTTTTTAATTTATCCTTTTTGAAAAATTTTGCTAAGAAATAGAACTGAAAACTAAATATGATGATTAGAAACACTGTTTATTATTTTTTATGTCTTACAAAAATACGAAAAATATGACCGTAAACATTTATATTTGTATGAAACATATCAAAACAAAAAGTGATTTATTATGTATAGCGATAAATTTCAAAACTACTTACAAACGCAATTGAATGATTTAGAAGAGCAAGGATTATTCAAAAAAGAACGTATCATTGCTTCTCCTCAAAGTGCAGAAATTACATTAGAAAATGGTAAAACATTACTTAATTTTTGTGCGAATAACTATTTAGGATTATCTGATAATAAAGACGTTATCTCAGCTTCTCAAAAAATGTTAGATGACCGCGGATACGGAATGTCTTCGGTTCGTTTTATTTGTGGAACGCAAGATGTACACAAACAATTAGAGAAAAAAATCGCTAATTTCTTAGGAATGGAAGATACGATTTTATATGCTGCTGCTTTTGACGCAAATGGTGGTGTTTTTGAGCCTTTGTTTACAGAAGAAGATGCGATTATTTCTGATGAATTAAACCACGCTTCTATTATTGATGGTGTTCGTTTATGTAAAGCTGCTCGTTATCGTTATAAAAACAATAATATGGCTGATCTAGAGGCTCAATTAATTGCTGCTTCAGAAAAAAATCATCGTTTCAAAATTATTGTAACAGACGGAGTTTTCTCTATGGATGGTATCGTTGCAGACTTGAAAGGTGTTTGTGATTTAGCTGATAAATACGATGCTTTGGTAATGGTTGATGATTCTCACGCAACTGGTTTTATTGGAAAAACTGGACGTGGAACACATGAGCACAACGAAGTAATGGGACGTGTAGACATCATTACATCTACTTTAGGTAAAGCTTTAGGTGGTGCAATGGGTGGATTTACTTCTGGTAAAAAAGAAGTCATCGAAATGTTACGTCAAAAATCTCGTCCATATTTATTCTCTAACTCTTTAGCTCCTGGAATTGTTGGTGCTGCTTTACAAGTGTTAGAAATGTTAGAAAATGATACAACTTTACGTGATAAAGTAATGTGGAATGCTGAATATTTCCGCAAAGAAATGGTTGCTGCTGGTTTTGATATTCCAGAAGGTGATGCTGCAATTGTACCTGTTATGTTGTATGATGCAAAATTATCTCAAGTGATGGCAGACAAATTATTAGATGAAGGTGTTTATGTAATCGGATTCTTTTTCCCTGTTGTTCCTCGTGATAAAGCACGTATTCGTGTACAATTATCAGCTGCACATACAAAAGAGCAATTAGATCACACAATTGCTGCTTTTACGAAAGTTGGTAAAGAATTAGGAGTGATTAAGTAAGAATTCTTAATCTTTATATACAAGCCGTTTCAGAAATCTGAAATGGCTTTTTATTTCTTCTGTAATAATAAACAAGAAGCGGAATAATTTCGCTTAAAATATTTCAAATAATACTTCATCATAAATCTCCAATCTTGGAATTTATAAAAAGGAAGAAAAATTCGAATTAATTTGATCGGAATTAATTTGGGCTTATCTTTTAATTGTTGATAAAAACTATATCCTGTTGTAATTTCTCTAGCATCTTCCAATTCAAAATTTTGAAATAAATCTTGATATAATTTAGATGGATTTGGTCTATAGTAACTCTCTACCGGATCTGGAGCTGGCGGAAAAATAAAAGAATTGGTTACTATTAAATAACCATCTTTCTCCAAAATTTCATACAATATTTTACAAAGCTTTTTTCGTTGTTCTTGATCGATATACATCAACACATTATTGAACAAAATACATTTCACTTTATATTTTTTAATTTCCTCTAAAAAAGCTGAATCATATAAATCTCCTACCAAATCCACTCCATCAGCAGATTTCATATCTAGATGAATTACATTTTCAGCTTCATTTGGAACTAAACTGAATATATTTTTCTGAATATGACTTTGTCGATTTGTTCTGTATTCTTTTGTAGAACTGCCTACATTTAAAATTGGATATGAATTAGAAGATAAATTATTTATTTTTTCTCCGATCCAAATTGATTCTTCAATTAGCATTATTTTATAGATTGGTTAGTATAAAAGTAATCAAATTCTTCAAAGTATATAAATTTTTAAACGCCACAAATTGTCTCTCAAAATCCTTACTTTTACAACAACTCAACGAAAGAAAATTTCAAAATGGCTCAATTCATAGAAAATGTTGTAAAAGATTTAGTCCAAAATCAAAAAAACTTTATCAACACCACTTTAGTTTTACCAGGAAAACGTCCGATGTTATTCTTCAAACAAGAATTTCAGCGTCAAGCGCAAAATATCATTCTTCCACAAATGAAAAGTATTGAAGAATTGATGAGCGAACTTTCTGGTTTAGAAATTATTTCTGGAATTAATCTATGGTTCAAAGCGTATCAAGCTTATAAAAAAATCGTTGACAAACCTGATTCTTTCGAAGATTTTATCAAATGGGGACCAACTGTTTTGAAAGATTTTGATGATATCGATGCTTCTTTGCAGCCTGCACATAAAGTTTTAGACTATTTGGTTTCGGTGGAACGAATTAGTCAATGGGGAGATGGAAAAATTGAGATTGTGAAAAATGAAATCATTCAAAATCACTTAACGTTTTGGGGAATTGTTTCGAAATTATATTTTCAGTTACAACAAGATTTATTGGATTCGAAAGAAGGTTATGCTGGAATGGTTTTCAGAATTGCGAGTGAAAAGGTCGAAGAAATTGTCGAAAATAGAACTTCACATTATGTTTTTGCTGGATTTAATGCCTTAACAAAAGCAGAACAAGCGCTTATTTTTCGTTTAGAAAAAGAGAATTTAGCCACTTTATATTTTGATGCAGATAAATATTATTACGAAAATCCAAATCAGGAAGCGGGTTCTTTTCTTCGTAAATATAAAGAGAAAATAAAACCGATAAATTGGGTGGTTGATGAATTTTCGAAGCCAAAAAATTTGCAAACAATTGGTGTTGCAAAACAAGTTGGACAAGCAAAATATATTGCAGATTTAATTAGGAATCTCAATGAAGATGAAATAAAAAATACCGCTTTAATTTTAGCTGATGAATCTATTTTACCTGCAATTCTCAATTCTTTACCCGAAAATATCACGCATCTTAATATTTCGATGGGAATTCCGTTACGTTCGGTTCCGTTAGCGCAATTTTTCAAATCAATTTTTGAGTTACAAATGAATCGGGAGAAATTAGGAAAAGGAACCATGTTTTACTTCAAAAATGTCTTACAAATTCTTGAAAATAAAACCTTATCTCTTTTTAGCACGGACGAAAGCCGAAAATTAATTGGTGATATTCGATTACAAAATAGAATATTTAATTCACAAAATTCCATTCAGAATTCGTTAGGAGAATCAATCTTTAAATCTATTTTTCATATTCCGAAAAGTATCACTGAATTTATTCATCATCTAAAAAATTGGACAGACTATTTATTGCATCATCCTTCGATGAACGATTTGTTGATGAAAGAATATTTATTCTTTTTCAAAAAAGTTTTCAATCAACTGCACGAAAATTTGTTGAGTGTTGATGATATCAAAGATTATAGAACCTTATTTTTATTATACAACAAAATCGTTTCTTCTGAGACAATTTCCTTTATTGGAGAGCCTTTGAAAGGTTTACAATTGATGGGATTATTGGAAACTCGTTTATTGAATTTCGATAATATTATCATGACTTCTGTGAATGATGAAATTTTACCTTTGGGACGACAAAACAATACATTTATTCCGTATGATATTCGCAAACAAATGAAATTGAATACATTTACAGAAAATGATTCTATTTATGCGTATCACTTTTATCGTTTGATTCAGCGTGCAAAAAATGCTTATTTCGTGTACGATACCGAAGCTGATGGAATGGGTTCTGGAGAAAAATCTCGCTTTTTGGCTCAAATCAAATTTGAAAGTAATCACGAAGTAAAAGAAACTTTTGCCGCACCAAGTTTTGTCACAAAACCTTTGAAAGAAATCATTGTTCCAAAAACTGATGAAACAATGACTAAGCTTCAAAATTGGGCTGAATATGGAATTTCACCTTCTTCACTTTCTACCTATTTACGCAATCCGTTAGATTTTTATGAGCAACGTGTTTTTAATGTAAATGAAGTCGAAGAAGCCGAAGAAATTGTAAGTGCAAGAACGTTAGGAAACATTGTACACGGCGCTTTGGAGGATTTGTACACGCCTTATATTGGGCATATTTTGCATGAAAATGATTTCAAAAATATCGAAAAAATAAAAGATAAAACCTTACAAGAACATTTCAGCAAAGAATATAAAGATGGACATTTGGATAAAGGTCCAAATTATTTGATTTATAAAATTGCAGAACGAATTGTAGATGGAGTTCTTTCTAAAGATACGACTACTGCAAAAGAAAATGAATTTGTAATTCGAGCTTTGGAAAGCAAGCACGAAGTTGATTTTACACTAACAAATGGCAAAATTGTAAAGCTAAAAGGTGTAATTGACCGAATAGATTCTGTCAATAATCAAATCCGAATTATTGATTACAAAACTGGTTATGCGAAAGATATTTCGGTAAAAACCGAAGAAATAGAAACCGTTTACCAAAAAGAAGATAAAGCGAAACAATTACAATTAATTTTCTACGCACATTTATTTTATGCAGACAAAGAGAACTTAACTAAAGACATTGAATTGTGTATTTATCCAATCAAATTTCCAAATAAAGATTTAATTAAACTTTCGGTTGATAAAAATACAACCATCGATTATTCGATTGTCGAAAATTCCACCTCACCAATGTCAACATTAATCGAAGAGATTTTAAATCAAGAAATTCCGTTCAAACAGCCAGAATAGTACTCAATACACTATAAAGAAAACCCTTTGTAAACACTACATACAAAGGGTTTTATATTTAATTTGGTGTATAAATTGATTTATATTCTTAATAATTTGCTAAAAAATAGTAGTTTTGGAAAAGTTTAAAATCGCATAATGAAAAACAATAAACTTTTTATAGCTATTATTATTGCCCTTCTTATCGGGGTTGCGCTTGGAGGATATGTACATTATAATACCTCGCCAGAATTTATTAAAACATTTTCTACTAACATAAAACTTCTTGGTACTATTTTCATTCGTCTTATTCAGATGATTATTGCGCCTTTAGTTTTCTCAACATTAGTAGTTGGTATTGCTAAAATGGGTGATATGAAAATGGTTGGACGTGTTGGTGGACGTGCAATGGGGTGGTTTATCACAGCTTCTCTTACTTCTTTGGTGATTGGTGCTATTGTTATCAATGTAATGAAACCTGGAGAAGGATTGAATATTGAAATCGATTCAAGTTCTGCTCAAGATTTATTAAAAGGTCAAGCTTCGCTTACATTAGAACATTTCATTACACACATGATTCCTAAATCTGTTTTCGAATCATTTGCAACGAATGAAATCTTACAAATCGTTGTTTTCTCTATTTTCTTTGGTGTCGCAATGGCAGCTTATGGAAAAGAAGGAGAAATGATTACGAAAGCGTTAGACAAAATTTCACATATCGTTTTAATCATGGTTGGATACGTAATGTGGACTGCGCCATTAGGAGTTTTAGGAACTATTTCTGCTGCTATTGCTACGTACGGATTCGGAATATTCTTACTTTATGTTAAATATTTAATCGCCTTTGTAATTGGTATTTTACTTCTTTGGGCTGTTTTAATTTTGGTTGGATATTTCATCTTAGGAAAACGAGTAATCGACTTATTAAAACATATCAAAGCGCCTTTATTAATCGCTTTCTCTACAACTTCATCAGAAGCTGTATTCCCAAAATTAGTAGAAGAATTAGAAAAATTTGGAGCGCAAAAGAAAATTATTTCGTTTACTTTGCCGCTCGGATATTCCTTCAATTTAGATGGATCAATGATGTACATGACGTTTGCGTCGTTATTTATCGCGCAAGTTTATGGAATTCACATGCCGATCGAGAAACAAATTTTGATGTTATTGGTCTTAATGCTTACATCAAAAGGTGTTGCAGGTGTGCCAAGAGCTTCATTAATTGTAGTGGTTGCAACTTGTTCGATGTTTGGAATTCCGCCAGAAGGAATCGCATTGATTTTACCTATCGACCATTTCTGTGATATGGCTCGTTCGATGACGAATGTTCTTGGAAATGCTTTATCGACTGTTGCGGTTGATAAATGGGAAGGACACGTGGCAATTGAACAAACATATACGCACGATGATGATCATCACAAAGCTTAAATAAAAATTGCTTTTCAAAAATATAACAAGAAATGCGACCTTTATCGGGTCACATTTCTTGTTATAATCTCATTTCGTTAACTGATTACAATTCGTTATATTTCGGAAATTTAGGATGAACAATTCGTTTCCATTCCGGATGCTTTTTGATGTAGGCATACACATAAGGACAATACGGAAACAAAGGATTTTTATGTTCCTCCAAATAAACCAATGTTTTTTCTACCAAAGCAGCCGCAACACCTCTTCCTCCTAATTCTTCAGGAACTTCGGTATGAATCAATTTGATGATATCATCTTCTTGTTTATAATCTATAAAAGCGATGTATCCATCAACATTCAACTCAAAGCGTGAAGTTGATTCATTTTTTACAACCAGTAAAGGAATTAATTCTTCATTCATATTATTTCTTTTTTTATGACAATAATCCGATAAAAATCTGTTTTCAGAATTGATATACATCAAAAAAGCAACCAAAAATTTTGATTGCTTTTTCCTACTATTCTATGCTGATTTCAATTCTATTAACGTAATTTCTGGCCAAATCCCAACTCTTCCAGGATAAAAATGATAACCAAAACCACGATTTACATTGATAATTTTTCCTTCAAAATCATAAAATCCTGCCCATTGCGGATACACATATTGCGCAGGACTCCAACGCAAACCAATTTTCGGAACTTCAATTCCCAACTGCATTCCATGCGTATGTCCAGACAAAGTCAAGTCAAAATGTTTGGGATGATTCTTCAAAATTTCGTTCCAATGCGAAGGATCATGTGACATTACAATTTTAAAATCCTCTGCATTTACATAATTCGAAGCTACATCAATATCACCTAATTTCTTAAATCGTGTTCCCCAATTCTGAACGCCAATCAACGCAATTTTTTCACCACTCTTTGTAATAAATCGGTTTTCATTTAATAATAATTTCATTCCAATCTTAGGGAAAATCGCTTTGATTTTCTCAAAATTATCTTGCTTTTCTTCCTCCGTTTTCCAATCCGAATATTCACCATAATCATGATTTCCTAACACTGCAAAATTACCATGCGGCGCTTGTTTTATTTTCGAAAAAACATCGTACCATTTGTCCATTTCCCAATGAAAATTATTCACAATATCTCCCGTAAATAACAATATATCAAACTCTTGTTGATTGATTAAATCGACTGCATATTCTATCTTTTCTCGATTATCCAAACTTCCCGAATGAATATCTGTAATATGTAAAATCTTGAAACCGTCAAACGATTTTGGTAAACGTTGATAAGCCAATTTTTTCTTGATTACTTTGAAATTATATTTTCCAATTGTCATTCCATAAATCAAACTAAAAAAAGGTATTGAAGCCACTGTTAATCCAGAAATCATTACAAATTTTCGGCGAGAAGGTAAATAAGAATCTTCTTTTGTTGGATGATTTGTTGCACGATTAAATAGCCAACCAAATCCTCTAAAAATATCTTGAACAAGAAAAAATAAAAACATAATCAATCGCGGAAAACCAAACAACATAAACAGACCTGTTGCCCACATTGTCGTTTGCGTTTGACCGACATTACGATCAAAAAAGATTAAATTATATCCAAAATTACCCAAAACAAGTAACCACAAAAGCATATTTCCGAAAAGAATATACTTGTTTTGAATAAATTTTTTAAAGTTAAAATACAGGTAAATTTCAAGTACGATTGAAATAATTATTAGCGTGATAACACTATTGGTAAACATTGTTTTGATTGATTTTTAACAAAAATAAAACATTTCCACACATAAATAACTTTTCATCAAATTCTTAACAGAACATTATAAAATTTATAGATGATTCTACACAAAAATTTGCGTGATAAAAACGTAACTTTGTAGCATATTTTTAAGCATAAATTATGAAAAATAGACTACCTGTAACGGTACTTTCTGGATTTCTTGGAAGCGGAAAAACGACACTTCTTAATCATATATTACACAACAAAAAAGGACTAAAAGTAGCAGTTATCGTAAACGATATGGGCGCGGTAAATATTGATGCTCAAATGGTTTCTCGCGAAAATGATTTAATTCAAACGGATGAAAAATTGGTTGAATTGAGCAATGGTTGCGTTTGTTGTGAATTGCGCGAAGATTTGATTGTAGAAATCGAGAAGTTGGCTCGATCAGGGAAATATGATTATTTGGTTATCGAAAGTTCTGGTATTTCTGATCCAGGTCCTATTGCGCAATCATTGGATTTTGTTTCGCCAGATGGTAAAATTGATTTGCCAAAAGTTGCGCGTTTAGATACGTTGGTAACTGTAGTTGACGCTTATAATTTCTTCAAAAACTTAGGAACTGATGAAGATGTTTTTGATCGTGGTTTTACAGAAAATAGAGAAGATAATCGTCCGATTGTGAATCTTTTAATCGATCAAATTGAATTTTCAAATGTGATTATTCTAAATAAAATGGATTTGGTTGAAGAAGAAACGTTGATGAATATTGAAGCGTTTGTGACAAAATTAAATCCTTCTGCTAAAATAATTCCTGCAAGTTTTTCTCACGTTGAATTAACTGAAATTTTGAATACCAATTTATTTGATTTTGAGAAAATTCAGGATATGGATGCTTGGGTAAAATTATTAGAAGAGCAAGAAAAAGAGGAACATCACCATCATCATCACGACCATGATCACGAATGTGGCGAACATTGTACGCACGAACATCACGATCATTTGGAAGAAAAATATGGAATGACTTCTTTTGTTTACAGACAAAAAATTCCATTTCATGCAGAACGTTTTTTAACGTATTTGAATGATAATTTTCCTGTAACGATTTACCGTTCAAAAGGTTTATTTTGGTTAGCAAATCGTCCTGATGAAGCAATTTTCTTGAGTCAAGCTGGTGGTAGTATCCGAATTGATCCTGCAGGAGCTTGGTGGTGCTCGATGCCGTATGACGAAAGAATTCAGTTTGCAGCGTATCAATTTAACCAAAAAACGATTGACGCCAAATGGTCGAAAGAATGGGGAGATCGAATGATAGAACTTGTTTTTATTGGACAAGGTTTGGATAAAGAAAAAGTTACACAAGAATTAAATTCTTGTTTGCTGAATGAGCAAGAAATTGCAGAATGGCAAGCAAAACATAATTAAAATAAAAGAGCCTTATTTCGATTTGAAATAAGGCTCTTCTCTTATCATTCTTATTCTAAAAGATTTAAACAGATTTATTACATTTATCAAATTCATTATCGTTATCTAAAAGCTCGGTTAATTACAAACAAGTCTGTTTGTAATCAAATCCTCTTGACAGACATTAAAAACAAGTGTGTTTGTAATCAAATCCTCTTGACGGACATTAAAAACAAGTCTGTTTGTAATCAAATCCTCTTGACGGACATTAAAAACAAATGTGTTTGTAATCAAATCCTCTTGACAGACATTATAAACAAATGTGTTTGTAATCAAATCTTCTTGACAAACATTACAAACAAGTCTGTTTGTAATAGAATTTGGAACGAGTATTTATATTTTTTGCTTCTGATTAAATGAATAAATCAAGTAAAATAGAAATGGTAAAATAAATATCGAGCCGAGTAATAATGCCCAAGCTAACATATTTATTGTGCTCATTGCGCCATAATCTTTCAATAAAGATAATGTTGAACCATCTTTGAATAATACCAAATTTGGAAAATGTGAATACGATGCTGCAAACAAAATCATCATCACAATTATTCCTGCATAAACTTTCAAAAGAGAATCTTTCGCTTTATTTAAGGCAGAAAGTAATAATACAATTGAGATTGAAGCAATTGCAATTGCGATATAACCGTAAATTTCTGATGTTATCCAACTAAATAATGGAATGTTTTTCCAAAGTGAAACAGCAAATACCAATGCGCCAGCAACAAAAATTAAAGCTGTATAAATCTTCGCTCGTTTCCTTAAAATTACTTTGTCTTCTTCGTTTTTAACAGTTTGAATGGAATAAACCGAAGCCAAGAAAGCACAAATCACAACAGTGAAAATTCCTACCGAAAAATTAAACCAACTTAACCACGAAAATATATACGCATCTTGAAACGAAAGTGCATTATCATCAATACTTCCCGAAACGATCGATCCTGCTATTATTCCCAAAAACAAAGGTGTTACAACACTTGAATAAGTAAAAATCACATCATACAAATTGTGCCATTTATCGTTAATTGCATCATAATTTCTGAACGTAAACGATGTTCCACGTGCGATGATTCCTAACAACATGATCACCAACGGAATATGTAAATAATTAGAAACATCTGCATAAATCTTAGGAAAACCGACAAACAAAATCACAATGGCAATAATTAACCACATATGATTTGCTTCCCAAATAGGTCCAATCGAATTGTACATAATCTTCTGCGTACGTTTTTTGTAACTCTTTTCAGAGAATAATTCGACAATTCCAGCTCCGAAATCTGCTCCACCTAAAATTAAATATAAACAGATGGCAACCCACAAAAATGCTATTACTACGTAAATCATACTTAATGTTTTTCTGGTTTATAATTTGGATCTTCTGGATCATAAAGCTTCGCAACCATTTGTATTTGTCGATTCATTAAGAACACCAAAATAATGGACAATGTGATGAATACAAACGTGAAAATGTAAAACGAATATTGTATTCCTGGCATTGGCGTGATGGAATCTACCGTTCGCATAATTCCGTAAATAATCCACGGTTGACGACCAACTTCTGTTACCGTCCAACCTGCTTCTAAAGCGATATATCCAAAAGGTGTCGCAATCATAAACAATTTATAAAACCAGCGTTTTGTTCGCCAATCTTTCTTAAAAAATTGCGCAATCAAATAAATCACAGCTATTCCCATCATCAACATTCCGAATGTTATCATAATCTGAAATGCATAATGTACAACTGCCACAGGCGGCCATTCATCTTTCGGAAATTCTTCTAGACCTTTTACAGGTGTTTTGAAATCTGAATGAACCAAGAAACTCAATACACCCGGAACTTTTATCGCGTATTTGATTTCTTCTTTCGATTCGTCCACTATTCCACCCAAAACAAACGGCGCGCTTTCTTCTGTTTTGAAATGCGCTTCCATCGCAGCCAATTTAATCGGTTGACGTTTTGCGACATCTTTCGCCGAAATATCACCACTCAAAGGTGCTAACATTGCTGCTGTGATCGCTAAAACAGAACTAATTTTGAATGCTTCTCGATGAAAATTTACATTCTTACCTTTCAAAATAAGATAAGCATGTAAACCCGCAACCGCAAATCCAGTCGCACAAAAAGCTGCAATAGTCATGTGCAACGCTTGTGAAAACCACGCATCGTTGAACATAGCTTTTACAGGATCTATGTTAAGATATTCGCCATTTACAAAATCGAAACCTGACGGAGAATTCATCCAAGCATTTGCTGCAACAACCAAAATTCCTGAAGCTAAACCGCTAATTCCTACAATTACACCACAAATCCAATGAAACCATTTGTTGAATTTGTCCCAACCATAAAGAAAAAAGCCTAAAGCAATAGCTTCAATAAAAAAAGCTGTTCCTTCTAACGAAAATGGCATTCCGAAAATTGGTCCAGCGTGTTCCATAAATTTAGGAAACAATAATCCTAACTCGAACGAAAGCATTGTACCAGAAACTGCTCCCGTAGCAAATAAAATCGCAACTCCCTTACTCCAAGCTTTGGTTAACCCTTTGTAAATTTCGTTTTTAGTTTTGAGGTATTTGTAGTGAGCAATTGCCATCATAAAAGGCATCACCATTCCAACACACGAAAAAACAATGTGAAAGGCAAGCGACATCGCCATCTGACTTCTGGCAGCAATAAAATCGTCCATAAGTAATTGTTTATAATTTGTTTTGTTGGTTAAAGTTACTAAATAAAAAGAGGCAATTCGATTTTGAATTGCCTCTTTTTTATATGATTTTGATTATAATAATCTATTTAGACGTAGCTGGTAATAACCATTTGAATTGTGGTCCATCTTCAGGAATCACAATACGTTGCGAAATTCTATCCATTCTATCTGGGAATTTCATGATATAATCTCTTGCTTTTTCAGCCTCTGCATTCAATCCAGAGATTTTATCCAATTGCCAAGCTTCAATTAATTTTCGCATAATATCGATGTAATCAAACGCTGTGTACACACCAATACGTTGCGCTGCATCTGAAAACGCATCAAACAAAGTACCTCTTTCTTCTCCAGAAGCTCTTAAGAAATGCGCTGGCATTACAATCTTAAGTTTGAACATATGTTGAACAGCTAACATCATTTCTGAAGGATCAGCTTCGAAAATACGACGAACGAACTCTGTGTAAGCTAAATGGTGACGCATTTCATCTCCTGCAATGATTTTACACATACGCGATAATTTTTTCGCTCCGTATTTTTTTGCAATTGCTGATACATTATTATGCGATACATAAGTTGCTAATTCTTGAAAACTTGTATAAACAAAGTTTTTGTAAGGATCGTGTGCTGTTCCAATGTCAAAACCGTCATTTATCAAATGCTGCGTTGTTACTTCAACCTCGCGCATATTGATACGTCCTGATAAATACAAAAATTTATTCAAAACATCACCGTGACGATTTTCTTCTCCTGTCCAATGGCGAATCCATTTTGCCCAACCATTTTCTAGGTAATTTCCTTCTTCATCTACCACACCGTCCATTTGCATCAACCAAGATTCGTAGGTTGGCAAAGCTTCTTCAGTAATGGTATCTCCAATCAATGTAATCCAGAAATCATCTGGCAAATCTTTCGAAAGCTCTTGTAATTCTTTGATTTCGTCAAAAAAAGAATCTGTTTGAGAATTCGGTAAAAAATCTGTTGGTTGCCAAATTTTATCGGCTGGAACTAAGAATTTGTCCATATAAGCATCAATATCTTTCTCAAGAAATTGCATTACTTCCAGGCGAACATTTTTTATTGACATATAATTATTTTATGCGGTTATACTACTTTTTACAGTTTTTTCGGTAAGCTCAAATATTTCATCAAACTTATAGTCACTCACTTTTAAGGGTTTATGGTATTGTATCGTTACTTTCGCGCCCAAATACATCGGGAATTTACCCCACTTTTCTATTTCCCACGTATTATTTAGCGTAACTGGAACAACATAAGCGTCTTTAGCATATTTCGTCAAAACTTTCAATCCATTCTCTTTGAAAGCCTTTGGTACTCCATTTTTGCTTCTTGTACCTTCTGGAAAAATAATGGCTGAATAATTATTTTTCTGAATGTATTGCGCTAATTTTTTTATTTCCTCTATTGCTTGTTTTCCGTTTTTACGATCGATTAATGCAGAACCTCCATGCGTTAAATTGTACGATACACTGGGAATTCCTTTACCTAATTCTATTTTCGAAATAAACTTTGGATGATAATCAGCCAAATCATATTCTAACGGAGAAATATCATACATACTTTGGTGATTACTCACAAAAATTAATGGTACATTTTGTATCAAATTTTCGTGTCCCTTATAGGTATATGTTGTACCCAAAATTCTTGTCCAAAAAACCAAAAGACCATTCATCACTTTTACACTTTTGTGATGAGCAGCATACCCTCCCAAATTGTAGCACAACCATTGCACAACATGCATTACCAACAACGTTAATCCATAAAAAATATAAAAGATTATAGATAACGGATAACTTAAAACTTTCTTCAACATTAGAAATTTAGACAAATTTAATAAAAAATTATGCTAAGCATAATATATTTTTCTTGGCGATTTACTTTATTAATTTCAAAGTTAGCTTTTCTAGATGAGCTTCATCATAAAAAGTAATTTGATTTGATGATTTTACTTTAAAATATGCAGTTTTTTGCAAATTTTGAATCATATTTTGAGGAATTTCACAATCAGAATTCACTTGTTTTAAATGATTAAAAATTATTGCTTGATTTATTTTGGTATAATCAGCCGTAATTATTCCGCAAGCCGTTTTCATCACCATCTTTTTGGTTGCATCTTCAAAAATAATGTAATCTCCTCCATCATCAATATTCCATTTTCCTGATAAATCGCTAATTTCTGAAGTCACAGTTTTCGATTCAGTAACTGTTTTAGTTGGTAAACAACTTGTTAATCCTAAAAAGAAAAACAAAAGTATTGCTAGAATTGTATATTTCACGTGGTTTTATTTGTAACGAAGGTAGAAATATTTTGAATATTACGGATTGATTTTTTTAATATTCAATATTATTAAGAAATTTGTTGTCTAAATAAGAAACAATGGCAAACACAAAGAAAGGAGAAGTTTTCACCGATCAAAATAACATCAAAAAAGTAAAAATAGAACGAAAACCAAGTTTTCCTAAAGTCTATATTTTAACCGATGAGTGTCAATTCGTGGAAGATGGCTTATACGAATTAGATTTTTTTGAAACGCCAAGTGTTACTAATTTCAAGTCTGAATTAAATCCAACTATTCCTGCAATTAATTTTAAGCAATTGAGTGAAAAAGGGAAAGTTAGTATTTGTAAGTAAAAAATTTATATCCATTTACTTCTCCTGTAGATTTAACTAAAATTTCATTAATTAGTTTTATTTTATCTTGATCTGAAATTGATTGTTTTAATGCTGATTGTATTTCAGATACATCCTCGAAAACATCAATCAATTTGTCTAAGAATATTTCACTATTTGAATTCAAATATGACTTTTTTCCGTTCTTTAAAGTACTCATTCTTAATATATGGTTATTTATTGATAATTTTTTTGAAGAATCGTTTTCTTTAAATTCATCAAAATAATAAATTATTAATCTTACTAATAGTTCAGAAATAGAATCTAATAATCTTCTTATTTCATCTAAATTATCAAGATAAAAATTTTTAGTTAAATGAATTTCTTTAAAGGTTATATTGTCTAAATGAGCAAAAAATTGTGTTCTATATTCTCGTATTTTTACAATTAAATCGTTATAAGTAGTATAGATATTATTCTTTAAATATTGGATCTCTTCAAGTTCGTTACATCTCTTTAAATTGAATAATAAGTTATCTATCTTAATTAATGAGTTTTTATCATTAGAAGAATCAGATAACAATTTATGCAGATTGATTATATTATAATGACTATTAAAAAGAATTTGATATTCTAAAATATCACAATAAGAACTATTATAAAACTCCATATCAAATACATTATTATAATTTGTTTTTGATAATAAAAATTGTTTTCCTCTTACTATTAATTTATGTAACTCAATAGTTTCATTAAAAATAAAATTGAATCTTTGAATTTTATCTCCTAGATTCTTTTTTGAATTAATATCCATTTTGCAATTATATAAAAAAGTAAATAAATATAAAACAAAAAACCCACACTGATTATCAGTGTGGGTTTTCTTTAGATTGTGATCCAGTCAGGATTCGAACCTGAGACCTACTGCTTAGAAGGCAGTTGCTCTATCCAGCTGAGCTACTGGACCAATCCAAAATTTTATTACTAAAATTCGTCGGGGTGGCAGGATTCGAACCTGCGACCTCCTGCTCCCAAAGCAGGCGCGATGACCGGGCTACGCTACACCCCGATTCGGTCATTCAAAAAAAATGCGGAGAGACAGGGACTCGAACCCTGGCATCGGTTTCCCGATGACAGATTAGCAATCTGCTCCATTACCGCTCTGGCACCTCTCCTAACTTTTAAAAATAAGACTCATTTGTCTCATAAAGCGGTTGCAAATATATATTGACTTTTATTGCAAAACAAGTCTTTTTAGAAAAAAAATTAAATTATTTGGCTTAATTTTGGCTATTCAAAAGACTATTTAGAACTAAAAGAATGAATTTTAAAGGATTAGTATTTTCGGCAATTTCTTGTTTTTTTATTTTGGCTAGTTGTGCAACTAAAAAAGTTCCACCAAAAACAATTACAAAAGTAATTCGTGACACAGTCATTATTAATTCAAAAACAGATCAACCGGAAATGACTCGAGCTGCAAAACTCGACAAGTACAAGGTAACAACAGATTATTATCCATCTATTTCGCAAGATGAGCGTGTGCGATTTTTGGTGTTACACTACACAGCAATCAATACAGAATTATCGTTAAAAGTATTGACTCAGAAAGATGTAAGTGCGCATTATTTGGTAAATGATTATGATGACAAAACAATTAATCTTTTAGTTGACGAAACAAAACGTGCATGGCATGCTGGTGTTAGTAGCTGGAAAGGGTTAGATAATCTAAACTTTTCTTCTATTGGTATCGAAATCGTGAATCTTGGAAACAAAGGAACGGATGCTTATCCAAATTACACGCCTTATCCAGATTATCAAATCAAAAAAGTGGGTGAATTAGCGCAAGATATTGTAAAACGTTATAATATTTCCCCTTTTAATGTAATTGGGCATGCGGATGTTGCGCCAGGTAGAAAACCAGATCCGGGTCCACTTTTCCCTTGGAAAAAATTATATACAGATTATGGTGTTGGTGCTTGGTACGATGATACTGATAAATATGTGTTTATGCAACAATATCCTTGGGATACAACAAGTTCAGTTTTTATCACTCAAGTGCAAACTGATCTTAAGAAATATGGTTACAACGTTCCTACAAATGGAATGATAGATTCGCAAACTAAGAATGCGATTGTGGCATTTCAGATGCATTTCCGTCCAGAAAAATACGATGGAGTTGTAGATGCTGAAACTTGGGCAATCTTGAAAGCATTGAACAAAAAATATAATCCATAAATCAGTTTTGATTTATAGCATAAAACTCCTACTTGTTAGGAGTTTTTTTATGGAATCAACTTTCGAAATAATAATATGAATAAATAACCTCTTGTCTATTTTAAATTAAAATTCGTCAGTTCGAGTGATTTTTAGAAAGTTATTTTCTAAAAATTGTATCGAGAATTAAGATGAATTTTATCTTCTAAAACCTTATTCTCGATACAAAATTCTAAAAGAATTTCACTCAAATTGACGGTTTTTTTTATAAAACTACCAAAATACATTACAAGTTAATAAATAGCATAATTATCATTTAAAATGGAATTGAGACTTAAGAAAAATTGAAGTAATTTTATCCAAAATAATATAACATGGCTTTTAAAAGTTTGCGCCCAATAATTTGGACGAAAGATTTACAAAAAACAACAAAATTCTATAAAAAATTAGGATTTAAAATTGCTGATCAAAATGAAGATTGGATTTGGGCTTGCTTGCAAAAAGACGATGTAGAAATTATGTTGGCTTATCCAAATGAAGGAGCAGATTTTGAACGAGCTAATTTCACAGGTTCTTTTTATTTTGTTGTAGACAATGTAGACGAGTTGTGGAATCAAGTAAAAAATGATTGCGAAGTTGTATATGAAATTGAGACTTTTGAATGGGATATGCGCGAGTTTGCGATTTACGACAACAATGGTTATATCTTACAATTTGGACAAGAAATAGAAGTTACATTCGAAGATTAATTATGATCTCAAAAAGATATTACAACATTATTTTAGCAATAATTATTCTGATTATTCCTGTTGTTTTTTACATGATTATTAACACTATGGTTAGTATAAAATATGAAACCGACGGAGTTGACACTTGTATTTCTACTATAACAGGAAAAAATCTTTGTTCGCAAATCGATCAATTAAAAGTTACTATTTACATTGACATGATTGTGATGATTTTTTGGTTAGCTCTAAAAAACTTGATCGTAAAAAAATAACTTATGGACTATCATTTCGAAGAAAAATTTGAACAAATTAATTTCTCAGAAAATCAAAATATAGCTGGTGAATACGAAAATTGCGAGTTTGTGAATTGTGATTTGAATGGATTAGATTTAAGCGATATCAAATTTATTCAATGTCAATTTATCGAATGTAATTTGAGTAATTCGACTTTAGAAAACACAAGCTTTCAGCAAGTTGAGTTTATCAATTGTAAAATGATTGGTTTCAATCTCGAAAATTCGAATAAATTTGGATTAAGTATTTCGTTTGAAAATTGTACGTTAAACGACTCATCTTTTTATGAATTACCGTTAAAAAAGACGAAGTTTAGCAATTGTTCTTTACAAAATGTAGAATTTTCTTTTGCAGATCTTAGTCAAGCCTATTTTATGAACTGCAATTTGGCTCACGCCATTTTCTATCAGACCAATTTAAAGCAAGCCAACTTCAAAACGGCTTACAACTTCACTATAAATCCGAATGATAATCAATTAAAAGGTGCGCAATTTTCTAAAGAGAATTGTATCGCATTGTTAGATTATCTTGGAATTAAGATAGATTAGAAAAAAGGTTTCGAACAAAATCGAAACCTTTTTTATGCTTTCTACTTATAATATTCTAATCAGAATAAATAATTTCAGATTATATTTTACTAAATCATAACATTTTAGAATAAATTACTTCTTTATTTTATCAATTTGTCAATAATTATTTCTTGATTTAATAAATAATAAGATTATTATTGCATCTTTTTTTGATAAATTCTCTGAAATAAATCCAACTCAGATTATCAACTTAAAACTTTTCTTGACATTTTTTTAAGAAATTAAAAAAAATATTAGCGTATTATTTACACTAATAAAATAAAAAAGAAATTCTTTATCAAAAAAAGCATTATTATTTTTCAATACATTATTTTAGTTAAACTTAAGTCTATTTACTAAGTCAACACAAAATCACAAATAATGTACAACTAACACCATTTATTAAAAATGAAAAAAATTTTTGTCGCACTTGCTCTACTATCCACTTTTGGAGCCACGGAATTGAAGGCTCAATACGCTTCTGAATATGATGGCGGTTTGGTCGTAAAATTAAATCCAGAAGGAAGTAAATATGTCCGATTTATTCTTTGGGGACAAACTTGGTTTCAGGATTACGAAGGAAAACACGCCAATGATGGATTTTCTATCAAACGAGCACGCGTTCTCGCTTATTCGCAAATCAATGATCGATTTATGATTTTAACACATTTTGGTGCAAATGGAATCTATGATAATAATCTTTCTCCGATGGGAAAAAGTACAGATGTATCGTTTTTCTTGCATGAAATGTTTTTACAATATAAGGTAACAAATAATTTAGCAATTGGTGCAGGAGTTCACAATTTTGGTGGAATTTCTCGTGGAAATGGTCAAGGTTCTATCAATATGTTGACGCTAGACAATAACAGAGCTGACTGGTCTACACTTGGTTTGTCTGATCAATTTTCAAATCATTTGGGCATGTTTGTAAAAGGGCGAATTGGAAAACTAAATTATCGTTTAGCATTAAGTGATGCTATTACGAATACTTTGGACGGAAACTCTTCGACAGTTTTACAAAACGGACAAGAAAAATATTTAGGAAAAGCGATACTTGGAGAAGGTAAATATGCAGTTTCAGGTTATTTTGATTATCAATTCTTAGATCAAGAATCGAATGCCTTACCTTATCGCGTTGGAACCTATTTAGGAACTAAAAAAGTATTCAATATCGGAGCAGGATTTTTTAATCAAAGCAATGCGATTGTCAAAAAAGAAAATGATAATTTGATTGGAGAAAATGTAACTCATCTTGCTGTTGATGCGTTCTACGATGCTCCAATTGGAAAATCATCTTCGATAACAGCTTATGCGAAATATCAAAATTCGGACATGGGCGAAAATTATGTACAAGGTAATGTTGTAGGAGATGGAAACCAATTTTCTGGACATGTTGGGTATTTACTGCCTAAAAACCTCAAAGAAGGCGAAGGGAAATTCCGCAATAGAATTCAGCCGTATGTTGGGTATTCTTACAGAGATTTCAAAGGTTTAGTGAAACCTGCAAACGAATTAAAATTAGGTGGAAACTGGTACATTGATGGTCAGAATGCTAAAATTTCTGTAGAATATCAAAAATCTTTCGATCAACCAAAACACATGGACGACATGATAACAATACAAGCAATGATATTACTATAAAAAACACACAAGAATTAACACAAAAACACATTATTTATGAGCGAAACTGCTAACAAAAAAACAATCTGGAAAGTGATTGGTGCTTCCTCGATGGGAACGCTAATTGAATGGTATGACTTCTTTATTTTTGGAAGTTTAGCTGTTGTAATTTCTACTAAATTTTTCCCAGCTGACAATCCTACAGCTGCCTTTTTATCGACCTTAGCAACATTTGCTGCTGGATTTGTTGTACGTCCATTTGGTGCATTATTCTTTGGTCGATTAGGAGATATTATTGGTCGTAAATATACGTTTATGGCAACTTTAGTATTAATGGGAGGAGCAACTTTTTTGATCGGATGTATTCCATCTTACGAATCAATCGGATTTATCGCACCTTTATTAGTATTAATCTTACGTTTATTACAAGGTTTAGCACTTGGAGGCGAATATGGAGGTGCCGCAACATACGTAGCAGAACACGCGCCAGACGGAGAAAGAGGATATTGGACTTCTTGGATACAAACCACTGCAACTGTTGGTTTATTTGTTTCGTTAATTGTTATTTTATTGACGAAAACATTATTATCAGAAGAACAATTTGATCTTTGGGGATGGCGAGTTCCATTTATTTTATCAATTTTGATGGTTTACGTTTCATACTTGATTCGTAAAAATATGGACGAATCGCCAGCTTTCAAAAAAGCAAAAGATGAAGGAACAACTTCTAAAAATCCTTTGAAAGAATCTTTCGGGAATCGTTACAACATGAAGTTCGTTTTATTAGCACTTTTTGGAGCTGTAATGGGACAAGGAGTTGTATGGTATACAGGTCAATTTTACTCAATGAGTTACATGAAAACGGTGATGAATGTAGAATCTGACCAAGTAGATTCTTTGTTAGGAATCGCCTTATTATTCGGTACACCTTTCTTTGTATTCTTTGGATGGTTGAGTGATAAAGTTGGTCGAAAATGGGTGATGTTAATCGGTATGATTGTCGCTGTATTTGCCTATAGACCAATCTACGAATCAATGTATCAAACGACAAATCTTGAAAACAAAGAAGTAATTGCGGCTCAAACTATCGAAAAAGCTGAAATCAAAAATGTTGACGAAAAATCTGATTCTATTTATACAATTCAAAAATCATTTACAGATGGTACAACTTACAAACAAGTTACAACGCGTCATTTAGAAAATGGTCATGCAAAAGTTGTAGATGGAAAAGTAAGTGAAATTGTTAAAAAATCGACACATATTAATAGTGGTGATAAATGGAAATTAGTTGGATTAATTTGGATTCAAATTATTTTTATCACAATGGTTTATGGTCCAATTGCTGCGTTCTTAGTAGAAATGTTCCCTGTTAAAATTAGATATACATCAATGTCTTTACCTTATCACGTAGGAAACGGAATTTTTGGAGGTCTTTTACCTGCTGTTTCTACTTATTTGGTAACAAATGCCAAAAACAATGGAGATCCGCAGTTTTACTTAGAAGGTCTTTGGTATCCTATCGGAATTGCGGCTGTTTGTTTTATCATTGGAGCAATTTATATCAGTAATAAAGACAGAAATGTTAACTAAAAAAACTATTAAAAATGGAAGCAATTAAAAAAATATTAGGAATCGTTTGGATCGCATTATCACTTGTTGTAGCCTACTTTTGTGTTATGGAATTTGGAATTCCAAAATTATCATCAGGCTCTCAAGATGATTTAGTATTCGGAATTATTATTCTATTTGTCCTTACACCAATTATCGTTATCGGAATGGCTCTTTTTGGCTATTATGCTTTACTCGGTGAATACAGTGATGAAAAAATGTAAAAAAACTATACAAGAAATCCTCAACACATGTTGGGGATTTTTTTGTATTTTAGAATATGATGCAACGACTTATTATTATTTTATTCATTCTATTTTCTTCTTGTTCTAATTCGATTAGAGAAGGAAATTATTATGAAAAAATTGACAAGTATAATATAGAATATACGATAAAAGGAAAAGGTCCCGTTCTAATTGTTGGGCATCCTACTTCTGGGAAAATTGCATACGAAAACTCTTTACAACCTTTAGAAAAATATTTTACAGTTGTCTACTATAATTCCCGTGGAATTGGACGTTCCGAAACGCCAAAATCTTACGAAGAATACCAAGATTCGCATCTCGTAAAGGAAATTGACGAACTAAGAAAAAAATTGAATATAGATCAAATTTGGCTGTTTGGACATTCAGATCAAAGTGCGATTGCTTTGCAATATGCGGTAGATTATCCTGAGCACTTAGATGGTTTGATTCTTTCTGGAACTGGATTTATCAATAATTTTGATGAAATGATGAATGATCGAAATATCTTTGAAACTAAACGAAAAAATACCGAAAAGTGGTTCAAACAAGTTGTAGATGACTGGGATTATATGCTAAAAAATAACACTAAAACAGATGCTTCTGGTCGAGATTTATCTTATTCTCCGATAAAATGGTGGTGCTACAATCAAGAAACTTTCGAAAAAGTAAAACCTTATTACGACTCCATCCAAAAAATTGGGAAACGAAAAGAAATTCCTAATCAAATTAATCCATATACGACTGAACAAAATATTGATAAATATCTCATCTATCAAGAAAAATTCAATCAAATTACAATTCCAATTTTAATTATTAATGGAAAATTTGATACAAATAATCCTCCGAAAAAAGTCGAAAAACTTCATGAATATCTTCAAAATTCAGATTTATTTTTAATCGATCATGCAGGACATTTTCCTTGGATTGAACAAAAAAATGAAACTTTTCAGATAATAAAAAATTGGTTGAATATAAATCTTAATAGATAAAATTTTTAATTTATTTCACCCCTAAAAATTCATTTTTCAATAATCCTTTTGACGAAATCAGAAAAAAAATATCGATAAAACGTTAACACTATTCGAATAGTTTTGGCATAATTTGTGTCATTCACAATTTAAAATCAACAAATTATGAAAAAAGTATTTTTAACATTAGTGCTCGCAGTATTTGCAACTTCAGCATTTGCGCAAGAAATTAAAACACCTCAAACATCTGCTAACGTAGGTTCTACACCGATCAAACAAGGTAATTGGTTAGTAGGAGGTTCTATTGGATCTTTAGGTTATTCTTTTGAAGGAGAAAACTTTAACATTAACTTAAATCCTCAAGCTGGATATTTTGTTTCTGATGGATTTGCAGTTGGTCTTACAACTGGTTTTGGCTTACAAACTGTAAAAGATGGAGATAACATTTACCAATATAAATTAATGCCATTTGCTCGTTACTATTTTCCTGAAGGAGCAAGTTCTACAGGACGTTTCTTTGGACAAGGTGAAGTAGGTATAACTGGAGCTAAAAGCGGTGGAGTTTCTGATACTTCTTTCGGTTTCGGAATTAACGCAGGTTATGCACACTTCGTTTCTAGAAATGTAGCTTTAGAAGGAATGGTTGGATACAATTATTCTAAATCTAATTTAGCAAATGCTCAAGCTCAAAACGGTTTGGGATTAGCAGTTGGTTTCCAAATTTATTTGGGACATAATTAAACTGAAATATAATTCAAATACAAAAAGCCTTGCAAATGCAAGGCTTTTCATTTATAATATAATTTCTAAAATTGTTTTATATCTGTTCTTTTTCCGTGATAAAAAAGAATTTTCCAATGTTCTTCTTTCGCTTCTTTTTCCCAACGTACACGATCTTCCATCGCTTTTACACCATCGACATCATTTTTGAAAGCTGCATGATATCTAAAATAATTAAGTTGAGGCAAATTATCTGCACCATAGAAAACAATATCTTCATCATTTTTGATCCAAAAAACTTGTTGAAAAGGAACGTGTCCACCGGTAACTTCAAATTGGATATTCTTTGAAACAAAACCTGAATTTTCATCATTCATCCACACAATATTTTTGAATGATTTCAATTTTTCTAAACGTTCATAATTATATGAATTATTTGTCTGAGCAACCGCATAATCATATTCACGTTGTTGAATATAAATTTTTGCTTCAGGAAAATTACATACAAACTGATCCCCTACCCAATTTCCAATTCCGTTGATATGATCTTTATGTAAATGCGAAATCAATACTTTCGTAATTTGATTTGGATTAATATTATGTTCGCGTAGTTTCCTTAAAATTATTGGTTCACAATCTACTTCAGTTCCGAAACCACAATCAATCAAAATATTATCCTCTCCAAGTTGTACAAAAAAAGGGCGGACAATCAGATTATATCCGTCATCGGGATTTTTAACATCTATATCATCACCTAAATAATGAAACTCTTTTTTCGTATCAACATGAAAAACACCTTCTAAAAGAGAAATAACTTTCATTAACTTTTATTTTTCACAAAGGTAATTCGTTTAGATTTTCTCCACAAAAAAAGGCTTCCAAAATAGGAAGCCTTTAAAATATTATGATTCAAATCTTATTTTACAATTGTCATTTCATCAACAATGTGTTTTGCTCCAGCAAATTTATCAACAACCCATAAAACGTATCGAATGTCTACAGATATCGTACGTTGTAATTTAGGATCAAAGATTACATCACCAGCCATTGCTTCAATATTTCCGTCAAATGCAATACCGATTAATTCACCTTTACCATTCATTACTGGAGAACCTGAGTTACCACCTGTAATGTCATTATTTGATAAGAAGTTTACGTGTAAATATCCATCTTTATCTCCATATTGTCCATAATCTTTTGCTTTCGCTAAATCTAATAAACGTTGTGGATTTTCGAACTCTTCATCACCTGCGATGTGTTTTGCAACTGTACCTTCTAATGTTGTGAAATAGTTAGAAGCAACATCTGGTTGACGTTTTGGATTTGTACTTTTTGGTAAATTTTGGATAGAACCGTAAGTTAAACGTAACGTAGAGTTTGCATCTGGATATAAGATATTCCCGATTTTAGACTCACGTAAACCTTTTACTAATAAACGGAAATTTTTAGAATAAACATCATTCAATTTTGCTTGCTCATCAGTTTGTTTAGACGCTCTTTCTACTAAAGCATTTGATAAAACATATAAAGGATCTTTTTTCAAAACTTCTACATCTGGAGAAATTAAGAAATTCTCAACTTGTTTTTGATCAGCGAAGAAACTTCTTTCAACTGCATCATTTACATAAGCTGTAAAGTTCTTGTTATTTTGCTTCGCTAAATCAGCAACATAAGGTGCTAAACCAGCTTCGTTCGCTTTAGAAGCATAAAGATTTAATTGAGCAGCCAATAAATCTTTTTCTAAAGGCAAGTACATTTTTTCGTAGTATGCATTGATTGCATTCTGAATTTTTGGACGCATTTCGTCACGTTTTCCATCATTTGCAGCTGCATAATTTTCTAATGCTTTTCCAATAGAATATGGCGCACTTGCTAAAGTTGAGTAACGTAATAAAATGTTGATGTAATTGTTATGACGAGCATCTAAATTTGTTTTCGCATAATAATTATTCAAATTCGAAACAACGTCACCATATTCAGCTTTGTTTGCTCCTTTTTGAGCCCATTTATTGAATTTTTCTTCTTCTTTTGTTTTCTTCGCAACAGTTCCATGAAGTTTTAAAGCTTCAATCATTCCATCACGATTTTTCCAATAGTTCGCAACTCCAGCATATTTAGAAGCATAATCAATATTTACTTTTTGATTTTGCTCCATATATTTTTTCATTTGATCCATTGTCACTTTAGAAGCTTCAACCCAAGCAGGATAAGCGTACTCTACATTTTGAGCAACACCTTGCGCTGGCATCCAACGATTTGTACGACCTGGATAACCTAAAATCATAGCGAAATCATTTGGTTGATATCCTTTTAAAGAAACTGGTAAATGATGTTTTGGTTGCAACGGAACATTACTTGTAGAATAAGCCGCAGGATTTCCATCTTTGTCACCATAAACACGGAACATAGAGAAATCTCCTGTGTGACGTGGCCATTCCCAGTTATCTGTATCTCCACCATATTTTCCGATAGAACTTGGAGGTGTTCCTACTAAACGTACATCTTCATAATCTTGGTATACGAAGTAATAATACTCATTTCCTTGGAAGAATGAACGAACAGAAACTACATATTTTCCGTTTTCGCTGTTTTCTTTCTCAATTTTGGCAATCTCTTGGTTAATCGCTTTTTCACGATCTAACTCAGACATTTTATCATTTACAACACCTAAAATACGTTTAGAAACGTCATCCATACGAACGAAGAAACGTACTTTTAAACTTTTTGGTTTTAACTCAGCAGCTTTGTCTTTTGCCCAAAAACCATCTTTTAAATAGTCATGTTCAGGAGCAGATAATTCAGCAATCGCACCATAACCGCAGTGGTGATTTGTCAAAACTAAACCTTGACCAGAAACCATTTCAGCAGTACATCCACCACCAAATTGTACAATAGCATCTTTTAAAGAGTTATTGTTGATACTATAAATTTCTTCTGAAGTTAATTGTAAACCTTGTTTTTGCATATCACGGTGATTCAGACGTTCGATGAACATCAAAAACCACATTCCTTCGTCAGCTTTCACTTTAAAAGGAAAAAGCATAACCACTAAAAGCGTGGATAATAAAAATTTTTTCATTATTTGTTTGTCTTCAATTTTACGATTTGCTAAAATAATTGATTATCTGTAGTTCTCCTAATATTTGAAGATTTAATGAAGTTTTATTGTAAAAAAACGATTACTTTTATTTAATTAACACAAAATTTGAATAATGAAAATTAAAATCATTAATCTACTTTGCTTTCTAATTGGTTTTATTGGAATGGTTGGTTTCATTATTATTTTGAATAATCAAACTAAATCAAAACCTGAATATTTTTTTGATGAAACTAATTTATCATTTGAATATATAGATGAAATTAGAAAATATAATTTTGAAAAAAATCAATTCGAGCAATATTATATTGAAGATACTATTGTAATAAAAAACGTTCTTGATCAAAAAGAAAAAGAAAAGATAATTTCCTTAATTAGAGATAAAAATATTTTTAGATTAGACTCTATTTATCAAAAAGGTCATGGAATAATTGTTACACTACCTAATCTAAGAAAAAATATTATTATTAGTGATAAAACTATCAATAGACATTTTGTTCTAACTTCTGCCTTTGAAGAAAATAATTATTTATCAAATAAAAAAGATTATAATGAATTAATCAATTTTATTAATGAACTAAATAGCATTTTAGACAAAAATGATAAAATCAAACATCTTAAAAAAACAGATTTAGAATTTATGTAACAAAATAATCCGAGAAAATCTCGGACTTAAATATTATTAATAACTGTTAAGCTATTTTAGAACTAGTCTTTAGGTAAAGTATTTTTTAATGCTTTGGATATACTAACTTAGTTGGGAGTAAAAGTTAAGCATAAAACCTTAATTTTAATATATGAAAAGAATCCGTAAA